>NZ_JAXHDF010000012.1:0-94932 GCF_037071985.1 Pseudogracilibacillus sp. SE30717A
AGACTGCAAAAATAATTTGCAGTCAATTTATTCCTCTTTAGAGAAGCCTTCTACTCTCACAATCTTTTTTTGAAAATGATTCTTATCCCACAATCCCGCGCTCTTTCACAACCTCTTTAATATGTTCGACAGCGCGTGGATCCTCAAGTCCAGTAATATCGCCTGTAATCTCTCCAGTCGTCGCGACTTCTTTCAATAAACGACGCATAATCTTTCCGCTGACAGTTTTCGGTAATTCACTAACGACAAGCACTGTTTTGGGCAGTGCAATTTTACCAATATACTCCGCAATATTTTCTCGAACTGCCTGGTGTAACTCTTCCGTTTCCTCAAACCCTTCTGCCATCCGAACGAAAATAAACGGTACTTCCCCTTTAATGGCATCAGGAATACCAATTACCGCAACTTCTGAAACACCTGGAACTTCCAGTACTGCACTTTCCATCTCCATCGTACTTAACCGATGTCCGGCGACATTAAAGGAATCATCGGAACGGCCGACCACCCAAAAATGCCCATCCTCGTCAACAAGGGCGAGATCGCTCGTAAAATAGTTCCCTTTTACTTGACTGTAATATGAACTATAAAAACGATTTGGCTCTTTCCAAAGTGTACGGCATAACATTGGAAACGGTTTTCGAATAACTAAATTACCTAACACTCCAGGCTCAACAGGCTTCCCATTATCGTCAACTACCGCCACATCGACCCCTAAAAACTGAGCACTTGCAGATCCAGCCTTCATCGGTGATAACCAAGCTGCACCAGCAAGCGGGCATCCTGCTGTTTCTGTTTGGCCCCAAGTGTTGTTTACATAGATTTTTTTCTGTCCCAATACTTCATAGGTCCAGTTCCATGTTTCAGGATCGAATGGCTCTCCTACAAGTGTGATGACATCTAAACAATTTAAATCAAATTTTTCTAGCGTCTTATCGCCTAAACTTTTCAACATCCGTAATGCAGTTGGCGCAGTAAACAGCTTATTCACCCGATACTTTTCAATCATCTGATAAAAACGATCCTTGGAAGGATAATCGATTGCCCCCTCATACACTACTGTTGTTATTCCATTTGCGAGTGAACCAACAATCCCCCAAATATGCATCGTCAGCCACCCGATATCAGCTGAGCACCAAAAAACATCATCGTCATGATGATCCATATGGTATTTCGCATACATATAATTTTGAATCACAAAAGCCATTCCTGAGTGAACAACCCCTTTAGGCTTTCCTGTCGTCCCACTCGTATAAAAGACAATTCCTGGATCATTTGCTTCCACTCTTTCTGGTTCACAAATAATCGATTGATTTGAAACTAGATCATGCCACCAATAATCACGGCCCTCTTTCATCGGTATATCTGTTCCTAAACGATTCACGACAACGACCGCTTCCACAGATGGAATATCTTCAACAACCTGGTCTACTTTTTCCTTCAGTGTGATCACATTGCCTCGTCGTGGTGTTGCATCCGTTGTCACAATCACTTTCGGTTCAAAATTGATAAGACGATCCTTTAATGCGTTTTTAGAAAAGCCAGAAAAAATGGCATTGTAGACTGCCCCAATTCGGAAACATGCCAATACTGCAATAAAAGATTCTGCGAGATTCGGCAAATAAATGGCAACCCCATCGCCCTTCTTAACTCCCAACGATCTTAATGCATTGGCAAAACGATTTACTTCAGCAAGGAGCATATTATATGTATAAAACGTTGAATCTCCATTTTCACTCTCCCAAATAAGTGCCGTTCTGTTCCCAGCGCCATTCTCTATATGACGGTCCAATAGATTTATAGAAGGATTGCTAATCCCTCCTATGAAAAATTTAAAATCTGGAAGCTCACCTTGTAATGTTTCTGTCCAAGGTTCATACCACTCAAGCTCTCGTGCTACCTGATCCCAGAATGCAATCGGATCCTCCTGAGATTCTTTCAATAACTTATGATACGCTTCGCTGCTACCAATAGAAGTTGCACCTGATTTTTCCTTGTTCGGAAAAATAAGCTTACTATTATTTACGACTTGTAAAATCCCAGTTTCATCCACAAATAAAATCCTCCCTATCTCTTTTTGATTTTCAAGTAATTATTTATATTTTCTAATTATTATACGGAATATTACGAGTAATGCAAAGTCATGTTGCGATATTATTTAAGGTGGAGTACAGATTTTCTATATGAATGCTTTTCGTTAACAGGCGCCATCCATAATCGATTACTACGCTTCTACTACATTAACAAACTGTCGTGTCATACGGCAGTATCTTAGTTATATAATCTATGATATAAGTTAATGTTTTCTTTCGCTCGCCTAATATGATATTGGCCATAAGCTCCATATTCGTCTGGATGAACTTTTTGATCTCGGTCTGCTTTTTTCTCTTTATAAAACGACCATAAGCACCATAAATAGTCTTGGAAAATTTTATGTAGCATAATCCTTTGTTTCTCTTCGTTTGTTGGCTCACGTTTTAAATAATTTTGTAGAAAAAACATTTCTTCTTCCTCAGTAAATTGAACCGACAAAAAGAATGTTGCTATATCCCACAGTGGATCAAACATTCCACTATATTCCCAATCGATTAAAAATAGTTTCCCATTTTCACCGAGGATGATATTTTCACTTCCAGAATCGATATGGCATGGTACTTCTGTTACTTGAAAAGAGTCATAAACTTTTTTTAAAGCCAATACATCCTTTTTTAAAGTAAATAGCTTCTCAATGATATGTGTATTCTCCTTTTTGACCAGATTTTCATAATGAAAGATTAGAGTAAACAACTCAAAACGATTTTTCATTACTATCTTAGACTGATGGAGATGTTTAAATAAGGCAATAATTTGCTTGGTCATTTTTCTTTCCCTTGCAAATTGAGGGGTCATCAATGTAGGATCTTTAATTTTTCGAGTAATCTTTAGTCCGCTTTGTTCATCAAAATATATCAACTCCGGATTTATACCGAGTTTAGTTCCGAATATTAAATTATTTTTTTCGTTACGTCGATCAATCAGTTCTATTGTTCCCTTACCTGGAATTCTGACAACAAGTTCCTCTCCATTTACAGTAACAAAATAACTAATATTCGTTACCCCGCCAGGTGTTCTTTTTAAATCAGTAATAACGGAATCTGATTTTTTCAACGTATTCTTAATTAAATCTGACATTTTCTTTTTATCCAACCAAATCGCCCTTTCTGATTTTTAGGAGAATCCAATAAAAAAGAGCCTGAGTGGCTCTTAATGCTTTAAAAGTTCTTATATCATAAGGTTGAATTGCTCTTATTATATCATATCTTTTTTCTATCCTAGCAATGTCGACAATTGCTCAACATCTACGTTTCCGCCAGAAATAACACAGGCAACTTTTTTTCCTGTTTCATTTAATTTTCCATTCATCGCAGCTGCAATCGTCACGGCGCTAGAAGGTTCTATCACTTGCTTCATCCGTTCATAAATAAATTTTAGTGCCACACGTATTTCATCTTCACTTACCAACAACAGATCATCCAAGTATTTTTGCAAAACAGGAAACGTCATATCTCCTGGTTGGCTCGTTCGAAGTCCATCCGCAATTGTTGACGTCGGCGGGATACGTGTAATGGTGTTGGCTTTTAATGATAAATACGTATCATTTGCAGTATCTGGCTCTATCCCGATGACTCGTACATTAGGGTTCGATTCCTTCACCGCTGCCAGCACACCAGAAATTAATCCCCCACCTCCTACAGGAACTAGAATCATATCGACGTCCGGTACCTGTTGTAAAATTTCCAGTCCCACCGTTCCTTGTCCAGCCATAATGAATGCATCATCATACGGTGGAATAAACACCCCACCTCTCTCCTCAGCCAATTCTATTGCTCGCGGTATGCGTTCTGCTGACGTTGTACCACATTTTTCAATTTGCCCATTGTATGCCTGTATCGCTTCTATTTTACATCGAGTTGCATCTTCTGGAACAACAATACACGCGGGTATACCGAGCTGATTCGCAATATAAGCAACCGCTTGTCCATGATTTCCTGATGAAGCTGCCGTAATAAATGTTGCTCCTTCCTTTACAGCCTGTTTCACTTTGTTTGTTGCTCCACGAATTTTAAAGGATCCTGTTTTTTGCAGATGCTCTGCTTTTAAAAACATATTATTTCCACAAATGCCATCCAACTGTTCCGATGTAAATATCGGGGTCACCTTCGTAATATCTTTAATACGTTCTCTTGCTTCCTGTACGTTCGCTAATGTAATCACGATTTAACCTCCATTTTTACGTTGTTTTTTCTCACCTATTTTTCGTATTTTAATTGTTTTCAATCTACTTCTTTTCAAAACACATTTCACATATTAATTTGCCGTTATTGCTGAGGTATGCTTTAATTTCTGTCATTCCTTTTATTGTAGGATATTTCATTTTACATATACTTCTTCATTTCCTTTAATATCTTTTCCACAATCCGAAAAATTTGGCCTCATATTAAACATACCTTACTTCCAATACATCCTTCCTGTTGTTGAATTATATTGTACAACTATTCCCCTCTTTTTCAAAAATATAGGAAAACTTGAGCGTGACGGAATGACTAGTGTCTATTCGTTACACTTCTTTCGGAGATCCGCCGAGTTGTGGCATGATTAGCACTTATTCATTACACTTCTTGCAGAGATCCACCAAGTTGTGGCATGATTAGCACTTATTCGTTACACTTCTTGCGGAAGCCCACTGAGTTGTGGCATGATTAGCACTTATTCGTCACACTTCTTCCGCAGATCCACCGAGTTGTGGCATGATTAGCACTTATTCGTTACACTTCTTGCAGAGATCCACCGAGTTGCGGCATGATTAGCACTTATTTGTCACACTTCCTACGGTGATCCGCCAAGTTAGAGTATGATTACTTTCTCATATATAAAACGTACGAATATCTATGTTACAATAAATACTAATCAGATGAGGAGTTTATCACCTCGCTTCTGTTGCTGCAAAAAATGTTAGCAATATAAAAAGAGAGTAGGATAATTAGATGAAAAATGAGTCTGCCATCCAGTTATGGGAGGAATATAAAGAAATAAACCGACAAACACCTGAAGATTACGATGTATGGGCTTTTGGTAATTCAAAAGCAATGGCTGATGAGCTCGCTGAACTCGTATTAAGCGGAATCAAAACCGCAACCGCCTCTAATTATATTTTATATGAACTTGAAAATGAAAAACTGCCTTATCCAGGTCTTTTCAATATCATTTTAAATGGTAATGAAGAAGCAGTCGCCATTATCGAAACAACAGATATTGAAATTATTCCCTTTAATAAAGTAACAGAAGAGCATGCATATTTGGAAGGAGAAGGAGACCGATCGCTAGATTATTGGCGTGATGTACATGAAAAGTTTTTTGAAGAGGAGTTTTCTTCCATAAATCAGACCTTTGATGAAACGATGCTCGTTGTTTGTGAACGATTTAAAGTCGTGTATACGAAAGAAACCAATGAAAATTAAAATCGGGTTTACTATTTTCATATTGCTCGTTGTTATCTTTGCCTTTATCCTCATCAATGACAATCGAAAAGGAGTTGACCAAACCTATTTATTACCGCTGAATTACGAAGGCTGTGTCATCATCTATTATGATATAGAAAATGCTCCTCCTCTTGAAATTGTCGATAATATGATCACCTATGAAGTTCCAAAAGATGGGATCATTGAAACCTCTTCCCCGATGGAATTCGGCTGGGTGAGCAGAAATCATTCCGGCAGCTATCAGTTACATGCATTTTATATCGACAAAAACGGGAACAAAGTTAGAGAATTAACGCACGACGAGATGCCTTTTGGCGCGACAGGTTCCATGGAGAGTGAAGAAAAGGAGCAACATTATTATATGCAATTTTTTGGTCCAGATGGTATTGAAAATAAAGGATGCCCGGCGGCAGAGTTTTAACTGTTATTTCCTCATGATAAAGCTGAGGTGCCGCCCGGTTCCCTTATTCTCTCGGTGTGAGAATCCATCATCACTTTTATAAGTGCACGTAGAATCGATAAATATTTGAGCAGACCAAATACCTTCCATTTCACATTGCTTTTTCACTATTTTTTGATTATCGATATGGTATTTTTTCGTTTGTGCATTATACTTAATGAATTCATCCGCATAGCCAAGTGCGGCAAATTTCTTATTTACATCTTCATCTACTTCAAATTTTTCCTGATTGATCGCCGAACCGATATATACGAAGAATCCTTCTGGATTACAATTTTCCTCTTTAACCAAATGGTGAAACAATTTCCGCGTAATCTCTTTTACCGTCCCTTGCCAACCTGAATGAACTACACCGATTAAACCACACTTCACATGATAAAACATAATCGGAACACAATCTGCTGTAAAACTGGACAACACGATATTAGGTTCTATTGTGTACAAGGCATCTGTATTTTGAATCGCATCTTGCAATGACGTAGTCCCTCTTCCTTTATCTGCTGTTGTCACCTTAGCAAAATTTGCACTATGCGTCTGATTCGCACATACAAATTGATCCAGCTCAACATGTAGAAAATCAGCAAGCTTTTTACGATTGTTTATTACTTGTTCAGGATGGTCTGTTACATGAAGTGCCATATTATTCTCATCGGGTGCTATTAAGTCTTTTAATGTCATACCAGCAACAAAACGGTCATTTTGGACATAAAGCTTCGTTTTCATTTCATCACCTATTCCTTTAATGCTTATCTTCATTCTAACATGGTTTTAAGTATAAAAAGATATTGAATTTGAATGAGACCAACTTTTGTTAGCTAATCAAAGGTCAAGCACACCCAATACTAATACGGTTACTTATTTATATGGGTCATATACTAAATCTGCAATTTCCATTGGTTTTACTATGTCCAAATAATGTTTTTCACCTAACCAATATCTCCTTTGATACTTATTAAGTCTCGTTTCATAAGTCCCTATATATAAATCACGGTTTAATACTCTCTCATGTCTCAATTCCTTGGGGCAGTCTAAATAAATAACAAAGTCATAAAACGTTCTCCATTCTTTTCTTTGTAAAAATATACCTTCAATAAGAACGATGCTATCAAATTCTACGATAATATTTTTAGTCGTAGTTGAATCGGTAGTACTTTTATAAAAAGGTAAAATAATATTGTTGCAACTAGAATGTAGTGGCTCAAATAAATTAGTTATTAAGCTTTTCACATCCCATTGCAAATAATAGTATTCATACCATTCTGTCTGTCCAGTATGATATCGTTTATTTCTTTTAACAATATGGTCGTCTAGATGAAATGTTGCTACCTTGCAGTTATTATTAATTAATGCTTGTTTAATTCTTTTTAGAAAAGTTGTTTTTCCAGCCCCACCCAATCCATCTAATCCAACGATAAAAGGACGATGTATATGTGAACGTTTAGAAAATTGAAATAATATTTTTTTATCATCTCTTCATTCACCATTTACTCCAACCCCCTTAGCTTTTGCACCTCCTTAATTGCATATTAACATAGCTATCCAATCGACTTTTAAATATATTTTTTATTCATCGTTATTTTTATATAAGACATTGGTCATAATACAACTAGGAGGGAGAACAAATGAAACGAATTATTATTAATTTAGCTTCACTCGCGTTACTGTTAACAATCACCGCCTGCGGATATAATAATCAAGGACAGACAGGAACGAATACGAATAACGAGAGAAATGAAAATACGATTAATACGACAGAGGATGTCCGGCCAGATACAATGTCAAACGATGAAGATGCAACTTTTGACTATAATGCTACACAATACAATGACTATATGAAAGAAAAAATGGATGAGTTGAATTTTACCGCTATATCTATAGAGGTAAAATATTCAGACGGGAAAGAATTTGAAGCAAACATTGATCAAGACCGTAACGAGCCGATTGAAGCAGAGTTAGAAGATGAGTTAACGAATAATCACGTAACTGGAAAGGCAGCATTCGATCAGATTTATGTCAAAATAAAGGATTTAAATTTAAAAAGTGATAGCGAACAACAACATGTTATTGATCAAATTCTAAAAGCATTTGATTTACCTAAAGATTATTCGATCATTGATATAGATATTTTATTTAATGATGGGAACAAAATTGATATTGAAAAGAATAAGCAGTAGCACAACAGCTACTGCTTATTTCTCTTAATAGCACCAAGTTAGTGTTAAAACTTTATCATTACGACTAACTTTAGTTGTACTGATGTCACGTTCTTATTATAGTAATTGGGAACCGAATCTATTATTCTGTTGCAAGAATTATCGATTTTCTTAGTTTATCCGTTTTACTCTTTAACTGCTATATTAATCTCCACATCACCATTAGGATAATATTTTTCAAAATCATATGTATAAGCTCGTTTTAATTCTCCCGCTTCTTCCAGTTTCCAAATATGCTCCCAAGCCTTCAGAATACCTTGTTCATCGGAAGAATCCACGCGAAAAACATTATAATTCTCATTCTCAGGCAGTTCTATATCGTCGGAATCACTTTCTTTTACACAGACACTTAAAGAATAATCACCTTGATAATCACTTTCATAGCCATGATACACACCATATGTACTTTTATTATTATTCTCTAATTTAAATGAAGCTTCTTTCCAAAGTTCTTTAATTTTATTCATTATTTCAGGATCATTAAAGTTATTCGTACGAATACTGCTAAGTACTTTTAATTTCACAAGAACATTCCTCCCTTTTTAACCAATCAATTACTTGGTATATTACCATAAATAGGATTTAGTTGAAAGGTTATGCAGAAGTAAATTCAGATATATTCCAAAAATTATTCGTTAAAAAACTAACGAGTGTTAATGATATTACCTTCCTTGTCAATTTCTACATCAAAAGATATCGATTCAAGATATTGGAGCATATCTTGCTTCAAAGTCCCTTCGGCGGGAATGATCTGCCCATTATTGATCAAATACGGATCAAATGCAAGATTAATTTCCTTGCCTCTAAAAGTCGCTATTAGTAATCCGGATTCAGCAGTTCTCCCTGAAACATATGGTGGAAATAAAAAATTACCCAATGAATAAGCAACTGGCATACCGTCATAATATTCAAATCCCTGAAGCCAGTGTGGATGTGAGCCAACAATTAAATCAACACCTATTTCTCGCAATTCCTTTACATATTCAAATTGATAATCGGCAGGAATATTTGTTTGTTCCACACCCCAGTGAAAATAGACAATCACATAATCTGCATCCCCTTTTTGTTCCTGGATCGTCTGTTTTACCTCCTCCAAATCATACCCATTTGGTACACCAGGTTTTGTTTTTGTTGCCGCCCAAGTAAAATTTGGAAAATAGCGGACAAACGTAAAGAAACGAAACTTCTTACCTTTAAGAATTACTTCTTTAGATTGATAAGCTTCTTCTCTGTTTGCTCCTGCGCCAATCACTTCCATATTTGTTGCTTTTGCATGTTTAAGCGTATCAAGCAATCCCGGTTCCATATAATCTAATGTATGATTATTACCGATATTGAGCATTTTAAAACCGGCCCTTTCCATTGCTTCTAATGCTCTTAAATCGGAATTTATCCAGAATAATTGATCTGGATCTTTCGTATGAGGATTTTCCGTAAAAACAGTCTCCGCATTTATAAAAGAATAATCTGCATGTTGAACCGTATCTTTTACATACAAAAACGGATAATCATACCCTTTTTTTTCTAGAATCGGCTTCAGACCCCAATCAAACATTGTGTCACCTGCAAAGACAATCTTTATCTCTTCAGGAACTGCCAGTTTTTCTGGAAAGTCTTTTTTCTGTAATACTCTTTCAGACCCTTGTTGTTCAGAAACAGTCTGATTACTTTGCTTATCGGCATAACTTGTTAAAATGTTCATGTCGAATATAGAAATAGCTAGTAAAATAATGATGATAAAAGCAAGGCCCCGCTTAGTTTGATCTACTAATTTTGTTCTCACCCTTCTTTCTATCATTTTCTTTCCCCCAATTAATCTTTTCTCTTTAGGCATTCCTTGTATCGAAATTTTGGTAATACCTCAATCAACATAAGTATATGAAGGGATTGAAAATAAAGTACTTGAAATGAATTTGAATTAGGTTTCGCCGTACTTGAGAGTGTTAACAAGCATAGATCAATAGGCTACATGGACAACAAAAGGTTTCGATTATAAAAAACAATAATCAAAACCATTTTCTCGCTATATCTTTAAGATTTTTAAGTATGATCACTTAACTTTTTTACGCTAAAACTTTTGTACTTTATTTAAAAACAAACATGAACAGCCCCATGTCTACTGAACATGGGGCTGTTCAATTTAATTTTTCTGTTTTTACATTATTATTCTACTAATTCTAAATCAACTGGAACGAAGTCTTCTACAGGGTTTCCTGCTGCAACTTCTTTTACTACTTCAATTGCTTTTTCACTAATAAGTTTCGGTTGCTGAGCAACTGTTGCTTGCATGCGTCCTTCCTCTACTGCTGCACGAGCATCATCTGTTGCATCAAATCCTACTACGATTACATCATCTAGCATCCCTTGAGCTTCAAGTGCTTCAATTGCACCGAGCGCCATTTCATCGTTATGAGCAAAAACAGCAACGATATCATTATGGTTTTGCAAAATATTTTCCATTACGGAAAGACCTTCCGTACGGTCAAAATTAGCTGTTTGTTTTGCTGCTACTTCAATAGAGTCAATCCCATCAATAATATTGTGGAAACCTTCTCCTCTTTCAGTTGTCGCAAGAACTCCTGGGATTCCTTCAAGCTCAACCATTTTTCCGCCTTCATCGCCAAGTGCTTCGGAAATGAATACTCCTGCCATTTCACCACCAGCAATATTATCAGATGCAATATGAGCTTCTACTTCTCCACCAGCTGCACTTCTATCAATTGTAATTACTGGAATACCAGCATCATTTGCTGCTTCAATTCCTGCTACCACTGCTTCATCATCTGTCGGGTTAACTAAAAGAATGTCAATATCCTGCTGCAATAAGTCTTCAATATCATTGATCTGCTTTGAAGAATCATCTTGAGCATCGGCAATTACGATTTCAATTCCGTTTGCATCAGCTGCTTCTTCAGCTCCATCTCGTAAATCAACAAAAAATGGATTATTTAATGTTGAGATAGAAAAACCAACCTTTGTTCCTTCTGCTCCATCCCCTTTTGCTTCTTCCTGATTTTCAGTTCCTTCGTCCGACTCTTTGTCAGAACCAGAACCTGGTTGATCAGTTGAACATGCTGCAAGTGCAAAAATAAATACGAATGCTAAAATACTTACAAGCCACTTTCTCATACTTTTCTCCTCCTAAAAATTTTGTATATTTTTAATGAGTTTGGGTCATAAGCTAGAAAGAGTTATTGAAATACGAATGATTGCGCTTTTAATGGTCGCTACAGAAATATACTCCGCTTTCCGCCAGCGCTGATAAGCCCCTTTAGGCTTCGCCTTTCAGTGTCTTATCAAGGCTTTTCTTTTGGCAGGAGTCTCCGTATATTTCTTTTGCTACACTAAAATATTGTTCGTGTTTCATATCTCCTATTTTGTTCTGTCCCAACCTCTATTAAACAAATTTGGAAATGTATAAAGATTTAAGACAAAAGGTAGATCTATTAATTCTTTTAATTAGATCGACGGTCTAACATAACCGCAAATAAGATTACTGCACCTTTAACAATCTGCTGGTAAAAAGATGAAACATTTAATAAATTAAGTCCATTACTGATGACGCCGATAATAAGACAACCGATTAATGTTCCGGTAATTCTTCCTCGACCACCCATTAAACTTGTTCCACCAATTACTACAGCTGCAATAGCATCTAACTCATACATGGACCCCGCCGTTGGCTGAGCAGAATTTAATCGGCTCATTAAAATAATTCCAGCCAACACTGACAACATACCAGTGATCGCATATACTCCAATTTTTACATTATCTGTCTTTATTCCAGACAGTGTAGCAGCCTCTTCATTACCTCCGACTGCGTAAACTCTTCTACCGAATACAGTATTGTTTAAAACAAAATAAAGGATGATAAAAACAATAATCATGAAAATTACTGGAACCGGAATCCAAAAGAAATATCCTTTTCCAATCATTTCAAAGGCTGCACTGTCAGATAATCCAGTAATTGGCTTCCCGTCTGTATAGACAAGTGTTGCTCCTCTGAAAATAGTCATTGTTGCAAGTGTTGCAATAAACGGAGCTACTTTTCCTTTTGTAATAATAATTCCGTTAATCGCTCCCAGTACTAGACCTAACATTAATCCTAGACATATTGCTAAAATAGGGTCCATTCCAGTTGTGAGCATTCCTGCTGTTAATGCACTACCTAATGCCAGTAAAGAACCTACCGATAAATCAATACCAGCAGTTAAAATAACAAATGTCATACCAAAAGCAATTAATGCGTTAATGGAGATTTGGCGCAATAAATTTAAAATATTGTTAACGGTTAAAAAGTTATCATTTAAAACAGCTAAGAGAATGATCATTACAATTAGCCCAATGAGTGGACCTAGTTTTCCTATATTTGCACCTAACTTATTCTTCATTATTTACCCTCCCTGTTGCCGCGACCATGATTTTTTCCTGATTTGCTTCTTCGCGATTTAATATTTGAGTTACTTTTCCTTCATGAAGTACCATTATACGGTCGCTTACTCCAAGAACTTCAGGTAATTCAGATGAGACCATAATGATAGCGACACCATTTTCACTTAATTCGTTCATAATCGAGTAAATTTCCCTTTTGGCTCCAATGTCCACTCCACGAGTCGGCTCATCAAGAAGGAGGACTTTTGGTCTGATCCCGATCCATTTTGCAATGACCACTTTTTGTTGATTTCCACCACTTAACCTTTTTACTTCCTGACTCATTCCAGCTGCTCGTACATGTAATTTCTTCATTAATTCACTTACGAGTTTTGCCTCTTTTGAAGTGGAGACAATCCCTTTACTAGAGATAGATTCCATATTCGTTAAAGCAATGTTTTCACGAATGGAGGCATCGATAATAAGTCCTTTATCTTTGCGGTCTTCTGTTACGAATGCGAGTCCTGCACTTATGGCATCAACTGGATGTTTAATGACGAGCTCTTTTCCATTCAAAAATATCTTCCCATTACTTTTCTTTCGGTAACCAAAAATAGTTTCCATTATTTCTGTTCTTCCTGCGCCCATTAGTCCGGCTACTCCAAATATTTCTCCTGCTCTTACTTGAAAGTTAACTTTGTCAAAAAGATTCTCTAATTTTAAGTCTTTTACTTCGAAAACGACCTCGCCAACTTTCGTATTTCTTGTAGGAAATCGCTCCCCAAGCTCCCGACCTACCATCATGCGTACGATTGCATCAAACGATGTCTCTTTAATACTTTCGGTCCCGATGTATTCCCCATCACGCAGGACAGTGATTCGATCACAAATCTGAAAAATCTCTTCCATTCGATGAGATACATAAATGATACTGACTCCACGGCCTCGTAAGGAGTTAATTACTTCAAATAATATTTCAATCTCTCTATCAGTTAGTGCAGCTGTCGGCTCGTCCATAATAATTAATTCTGACTTTGTTGCAAGCGCTCTCGCAATTTCGATCATTTGCTGCTGACCTACAGATAAATTACCTGCAGGCTCATCCGGGTCTATATTTGTTACACCTAATTCTTTTAAACTAGCAAGGGTTGCTTCTTTCATTGCCTTTTTATTCAAAACACCAAATTTTCCATAGGTTAACTCTTTACCAAGAAACATATTTTGCGCAACTGTTAAATGAGAAATAATATTTAGCTCCTGATGAATAATATTGATTCCTCGCTCTTCCGCGTCCTTTGTGTTTGTAAAGGCAACTTCTTCTCCCTTTACTTTCACAGTACCACTACTCCGTGTATAAACTCCCGATAAAATTTTAATTAAAGTTGATTTTCCAGCTCCGTTCTCACCCATTAAGGCATGGACTTCACCTTTTTTGACATTAAAGTCGATATCTTTCAATACATGAACATCAGAGAACGATTTATTAATCTTAGACATTTCGACAAAATACGATTCAGTCATCACTCCACCTCCTCATATAAATAACTTTCGAACATTAGCTACCTTTTCTTCGTACGTTCCTTCCTTTTTATTAAAAAGTTGAGAAGTACCTAGTACAAATATATTAGCTCCTTTATCTACTAGATTAGGAATGGTTTTCTCATTGATATTGCCATCCACTTCAATCAGTGGTGGATGATCCAACTTGGCAATATGCTCCTGAAGTGTATCTAATTTTTCCAAAACTGAATAATTAAATTGTTGTCCAGCGAAGCCAGGATTAACTGTCATCATCAACACCATGGATATTTCTGATAAATAAGGAACAATTTCCTTTACTGGTGTTTCCGGACTAATTGCAATTGCCGGTTGAATATCGTGTTGTTGAAGCAATTGAATATCTTTCCTAACATCTTCAGTTGCTTCAATATGAAAAGATATATATTTTGGCTTAATTGGTGCGAACATTTCGATATACTTCGTTGGATTCACTGTCGCTAAATGGATATCTAACGGTATTGAAGTCGCATCTTTTATTTGCTGTAATACATAAGGACCCATTGCCAAATTGTTTACAAACACTCCATCCATTACGTCACAATGCAATAGTTCAATACTTGCTTTTTCTAAGTTGGACAATTCTTCTCTTAAATCAATTTGATCGGCACACATAATCGAAGCTGCAACTTTATGCATTTGTATGTCCTCTTAAAGAGCGTAATTTAGCAGCATCACTGTTAAACTTTTCGATTGCTTCAATTGCAAGTCCTTTATTTGCCATCGCTTCAAACAGTTCAAAGGATATTGTCGCTGTGTGTGCCCCTGCCGCTAAGATGTGTACAATTTGGTTCGTATTTTTAAAACTGGCAGCTAGTATTTTAGTTTGAATTTGTTGATCATTAAAAATTTGATGGATGTTTGCTATTACTTCATAAGGATTAATATTGTTATTTTCCATTCGATTTACATAAGGAGCAATATATTCACACCCTGCAAGAGCAGCAAGTAAGCCTTGTTCAGCAGAATAAATTGCTGTTGCTAACACATTGACATTTGGATAAGTATCCTTCATTTTACTGATTGCCTGAATCCCCTCAAAATGTGCAGGAATTTTAAGCGCAATGCGATCTGATTGAAATGTGTTTAAAATAGTTTCTGCATCTTTACAGATTTCTTCTACTGTCATTCCTTCTGTTTGAACAAAAACTTCTCCAGTTGTTACGGATAAAATTTCTTGAATCATTTCTTCCCTTTGCTTTCCTTCTTTCAATAATATGGAAGGATTTGTTGTTACTCCATTTAAAATGTTTAGTTGCATCGCTTTTTTCAATTCATCAATATTCGCAGTATCTAGGTATAACATCATTTAGCTCCTTTTTAAGGAAATTTTATTGTCATTTATTTGGTTGTAAATAATTAAGGAAGTTGTTCTCCTCTGTAAAAGCTATAATTTCATCCATCTTTGGGATACCAGCTTGAGCCCCATGCTTGGTAACTTTTAAAGCGGCAACGACATTTGCATAACTTGCAGCTTCTGGTAAACGTAGACCATCAATCAGTGCACTTGCCAATGCACCAGCAAAACAGTCACCAGCGCCAACTGTGTCAATTGCTTGAACATTAATTCCTTCAACAAAAGAAAGTTCATTGGAATCAAAAATATAGGATCCTGCAGCACCTAATTTTAATACACCTTGGTTTACTCCCTTTGCACGGAACATATCTGCTGCTTCTCTAGCAGACTGTTCATCTTTGACACGTATTCCTGTCAGTTCCTCCGTCTCGTGGATATTAGGCAATACTAAGTCGGCATAAGCTAGCATTTCATCTGTTACTTTATTAGCCGGTGCCGGGTCAAGAATAACTTTAATTCCTTTTTCCTTCGCTGTTTTCATCGCTTTTAAAACAGTTTTATAAGGTGTCTCCATTTGGGTTAGGAGTATTTTACAATCTTCTAGACGATGAATCGTTTCAGCAACATAATCGGGATCTAGTTCCCCATTGGCTCCTTCAACGTAAATAATTGTGTTCTCGGCTTCATCGTCTAAAATAATCGTTGTTTGTCCTGAACTGCTATCAGCAAGTCTTTTAATATTGGATGTATCTACATGATTCTTTTGTAAATCATTAATTAAGGAATTTCCATGGACATCTTGTCCTACACAACCAATCAATGTTACTGCTTTATTCTGCCTTGCACAGGCAATTGATTGATTCGCTCCTTTACCTCCTGGGAATTCCATTATTTTTTTTCCAAAAACAGTCTGACCTCTTTCAGGATACGTATCAACTGAAGTAACGATATCCATATTGATACTTCCAACTACACAAATTTTAGCCATGCTTTTTTCCTCCTAAAGGCACCAATCGTAAAATAGCTATCACGATTGTTTACATCATCTCATTGTAGACTCTCTTAATACGAGTTCGACATCTAGCTCATATTTTTTCGGTTCATTATTTTGTCCTTCTATCTGTTTTAACAACTCTTCCATTGCCAGTTCGCCCATATGGTAAGTTGGCTGTTGTATAGTTGTTATTCCCGGAACTGTCAGCCCACTCATATCAATTCCGTCGAAGCCTACAATTGCCAGTTCATTAGGTATTTTCTTTCCCCATTCATATGCAGCTTTTAAAGCTCCAATAGCAATTAAATCGTTCGAACAAAAAATACCATCTATATCTGGGTGGCGGACAAATAATTCTTTTGCCACTTGATAACCACTTTTCACACTGAACTCTGCCTTACCGATCCAGCTAGGATCAAACCAAGACTTATCACTGACAATATCACGGTAACCCCACATTCGATGAGTTGCGTTCAGTTCATCTTCTAATCCGCTAATATGTGCAATACGCGTGCACCCTACATCAACAAGATGCTGTGTTGCCTTCCTTCCACCTTCTCGGTTTTGTACTGTTATGGAAGTGAAATCATGATCGTCCAATACCCTATCCATCATCACTAACGGGATTCCTAACCTATCTAACTTCTGTAAATCTTCTTTTACGATATTATGTGAGCTAATAATCATTCCATCTACATATTGGGAACTTAATGAATTAATATAGTCAATTAATCTATCACGTCTATCATCTGTATTGCATAGAAGCACATTGTAACCATTGTCTCTGGCAATATCCTCAACTGCTCTTGCCATTTCAGGGAAGAATGGGTTAGTAATTGTTGGAACAATTAATGCAACTGCATAAGATCTTCGATTAGATAAACCTCTTGCAACCATATTTGGCGTATATGATAAATCTTTGATCGCCTGTAGCACAATTTCCTCTGTTTCTTTTCTGATTTTTCCCTTTTTGTTTATTACCCGGGATACAGTGGCGACAGAAACACCCGCTTTTTTTGCAACATCACGTATTGTAGCCAATTTTACACCTCCTGTAACCGGTTATACTAAAATACTTTACGTAACCGGTAACAATAAGGTAAACATTGAAATGTAACCGGTTATATTATATAATCTATAGGACAATTTTATTTTTGTCAATAACTTTGGAGGTGGATATCGTGAAGAAAATAGGAATTTTACATAATGAACTGGCGCAAGAGATTGCTAAATCAGGGCATCATGATAAGTTCGTTATCGGAGATGCTGGCCTACCTATACCCCCGGGAGTCAAATGTATTGATCTTGCTTTAATAGAAGGACAGCCAAGTTTTATGACAACATTGAAAGCGGTTTTACAGGAATTACATGTAGAAGAAGCAATTATTGATACAGAAATGGAAGAAGTAAGTCCTCACAAGAAAGAAGAGTTAGCCGAAATTGTAAAAAACAAGTTTCCTATTAAAGCAATTCCACACGCTGAATTGCAAGAAATCGCAAAAGAAGCAAAAGTAATTATTCGTACTGGTGAATTTACACCGTATTGTAATATTGTTTTAATCGCCGGTGTTTTATTTTAAAATCAAAAAACTTAAGGAAAGGATATGATTACATATGAAAATTTTAATAGCTGGAGAAACTTGGATTAAACATATTATTCACGTGAAAGGTTTTGATTCTTTTACAAACTCTGAATACGGGGAAGGGATTGGGTGGTTCAGAGAGGCAATGAAAAGCGGCAATATTGACATGGTTCATGTACCTAGTCATGATGTTGCAGAAAAATTCCCTTCTACATTAGAAGAATTAAAACAATATGATGCCGTAATATTAAGTGATGTTGGAAGTAACACAATACTTATGAACATAAATACTTTCACACACAGTACCGTTCAACCAAATCGGTTAAATTTGATTAAAGAATATGTAGAAGATGGCGGAGCCTTTGCAATGATTGGAGGATATATGTCTTTCCAAGGAATAGATTGTAAAGGTCAATATAAAGATACTGCAATTGAGGAAATTTTACCGGTGAATTTAATGAGCACTGACGATCGCTCTGAGCACCCTGAAGGCGTAAACTTTGAGGTAGTTCAGCCAGACCACCCTATTTTAAAGGGAATTCCGAGCGAATGGCCACATTTTCTTGGATACAATCGTCTAGAAGCAAAAGAGAATGCTGAGGTACTTGCTGAACATAATGGGAATGCATTTATTAGTGTAATGGAATATGAAAAAGGCAGAACTTTGGCATTTGCAAGTGATTGTGCTCCTCATTGGGGACCGAAAGAATTTGTTGAGTGGGAATATTACAACACATTTTGGGTTAATGTAGTCAAATGGCTAGCTAAAGAAATATAATATTGAAGATAAAGAGCTTGCAGAGAACTGCAGGCTCTTTTCATGGTTTGATAAGACTATGTAACATTTTCCCTCTAGTGTTATCTCTCGTCATATGAATTATACCTTTTTCTTTAACTGTTCTTATTATCCCGAACACTTTTTAACAACAATATGGTATCATTTTCATTGGCTATCCATATTACAAATTAAAAAGGTGACAAGATGAGTAAATGGTTTTTTATTAATCTAGTATTTCTGCTAGTTGCTTTATGGAAAATATTTTCGGGCTATATAGGAATTCATATTATTTTTGGTGCACTAGGTCTCTTTTTTTTCCTATATAATTGGACGAGACACGCCGTATTTTCTACCATTCGTTCTGATATAAGCAGAAAGCAAAAAATAAAGTTTGCAAAGCTTTCAAAAAAAGTTTTGCCGATCCATAAATATACTGGTACAGCAGCACTTATTTTCGTACTTATTCATGCCAGTTTCGTCATTTCTCTATTCGGCTTTCAATTTCAAAATCTTAAATTGCTTACCGGATTACTCGCAGGAATAGTGATGATTCTATTAGTTACTTCCGGCTGGATTCGCTGGTTTAAGACAACTTACACAATTCGTATTGTCCATTTAACATTAGGTTTCACACTGTTTGCCCTCGCTCTTCTACATATTATCCTGTAAGTAAAGATCGGAGGTCTATTCTCTAGGATTATCTGATACAATGAAGTTATTAATTTTATACATAAAAAGGAGGAGAGCAAGATTCCATATACACCAATCATTATAATTGCTATTATCGGAGTTATTCTTTTTATAATTGGTACACTTACTAAATTACGCTGGATGAATCTAATTGCTGTTTTTCTACTTTTGGTCGCTATCTGGCTAGTCATCAGTAAATTTTTAACGGGCATATAACTAAATAGCTCAAAGGGTTGTAACGGTGACTAACTTTCTAACTATAAAGAATCTTTTTACAATTCCCACTCATTTTTGTTACTATTGAGATACCATACTTAACTTAGTGAAAGGGGAATGTAATTTGAGGACGAAAATGGAACAGATTCACGAGGAAATAACAAAGTTGGATGGAAATGTTCTCTCCGTATACTTGAACACGAACCCTAGAAGTGAAGATTGGAAAATTCGTTTGAAAAATGGTTTGCGAAAAATGGAGGAGTATGTAGCTGCTTCAAATCCTGAACAAGTTAAGGAATTTAAAAAGATTTGTAAAAAAGTAGACACGACGATCAAAGACAATCAGACTTCTTTTACAAACAGTTTAATCTGTTTCGCTTCTGCAAAACATTTATATATTTATTATTTACAAATTCCTGTGGAAAATGATTTTCAGTGGAAGGAAGGCCCTGCAACAGAACAATTACATCATCTCTTTGAGCAATATTCAAAATCTGGAGTTGTTCTCATGCAGCGGGATAAAATAACATTAATCACCTCTTCACTAGGTGAACTGGTCCATGTTACTCATTACGAGTTTGATTTAGAAAAAGAAGATTGGAAACAATATAAAGGTGTATCTATTGCAAACGTTTACTCTAGCAGCGTGAATCATCGTGATAAATTCGATAGACGGATTCGAGAAAATCAAACGAGATGGTATAAACGAATAGTCCCAAGTATTGAGAAGTATGCACGAACACAAAAATGGAAAGACGTGCATTTAGCCGGACCTGCTGAGCTTACGAATGAAATGAAAAACTTATTAAAATTAAATATTACCGGTGAAACGACACGTAATTATTCTGGAAAATCAGCTTATGCTATATTAGAAAGAACGGTTTTAGCTCCATAACAATTGAAGTCCCACTTTGCTTTAAGAGTGGGACTTCTTTATATGTGAAAGAGCTTTTCATTTCTTAACATATGTACAGTATCAACACAAACAATTATTAATGCGACCATATAGAAACCATATCCGACATAGCTAATTATTTGAGCGGCAATATCGACTCCGCTAAAAATAGACCCAAACACTAATTTCTGAATATCACTTTTAAATATAACTTGAACGATCGTAACTACAATAGACGCAAAAACAATCACAGTTAGCGAAATAAGTATGGAAACATAATTAGTAATCCGTATAAAAATATGATGCAAATAAGCTAGCAAAAATCGTGTTAATGGTCCTGATTTTTCTGCTTCTTTTCTTTTTGCATATTTTTCTATAACAATAAAAAGACGTGGCAAACCAGCTTGCATAAAAATAAAAAATGTAATGTATGCTAGACCAGAATTATAAATTGTGACTAAATTAATGATAAATGTTATCCCAAGCAGAAGAAAAATATACCATCCCTTCACCTCATTCACCTCGATCCTATCATCCTTCGCTAGTCTATCAATTTCCCTTTTAATTGAAAACATGCATTTTACCTATTTATTAACTGAACAAGAAGACCTATTTATGAAATTCTATTCTCTTTTATTAGCAAAATCTCTTAAAATATGACCAGTAATGCAAAAAAGTTAAATATCAATTTCAGTTCAACGAAGGATTTCAGTCAGTTGGCGAATAAACGTAAAATTCGGTATTTATGTTCCTTCATTTAATGCTATTAAGTATTTAATTCATCCTGTCATCAAAAAATAACAAAACGAACGAAAAAACGTAATCCCTATTGAGATTACGCCTTTTTCAGTTTGATGAGTATATCGTTTGGTTTTAAAATTGAAATTTTGCTTAAGGTGCTCGTCCGCCTGTAATTAATCGAATAATTAATACAATTACTGCGATGACGAGTAAAATATGGATCAGATTTCCGGCAATATCAAAAGAGAAACCTAAAATCCAAAGTAGTATTAATATACCAATAATTGTCCAAAGCATAGTTAAAGTCCTCCTTTAATTTGTGCTTTCAATTAGGTAATAATTACATACCTTAAATAAACGAACTTTAAACTTATCATGCTTAAAAAGGTCTACTCTACTATATCAATGTTATTTATTTGATCATTTTGGGTACATAAAAGTGAAGTAACTATTAGAAAAGGAGTTGTATAAAATGCCTTGGGATATGGACGATTATCCTCGTTCCTTAAAAAACTTTGATAAGCCACTTAGAAAAAAAGCAATCGATATTGCTAATGCGATGATTGATGAAGGATATAGTGAAGGAAAAGCAATTCCGATTGCAACCGAACAAGCAAAAGAATGGTATAAAAATGCCAGTGATAAAGAAATCAAGGACTATGAAAAACATGGAGATCCAACGACACATTCTTCTCACTATCATAGCAATCCAAAATTAGCAGATGAACCTGAATGTATTATCCCTCACGAAGATGGCTGGGCTGTCGAAGCAAAAGGAGCAAAAAAAGCTGCGAAAGTATTTAATAATAAACAAGATGCGATTGAATATGGAGAAAAAGTGGCTGCAAATAAAGGTACACAATTAATTATTTATGATGAAGATCGAAACATTTCTGAAAAGAGAGATTGTAAACCAACTCATTAAGAAAGGCAGTTTAAAACTATAGATGTTTAATTGTATAAACATATACATTTTACCCTAGTTTTTATTGCAAAAATTTATTCCAATCTTCACTTTTAAATCCACTCTCCCTTTTTGGAGAGTGGGAACAAGGAATGAGGTAATTATTTATAATTCAAAATAAGCTTTTAACATTAATATGCGCATCCCCCAAATAATAAGGAATCGGATCGAAATGTTATTCGCTCCAATCAGTTTATGGGGAATGCCTTGCTTGCAAAGTAGAAATACAATCTAGTTGCCACTTAGCAATTTTCTTCTTAATAAAAGCTGAGACATAAATAGACTAGCAACCGAAAGGACGAATATTATGTTAGTTAACCATAGAAAAGCGAAGTATATAAATCTAGCATAGTTCGTCTTGTCTTTCGTAAAAAATTGTCCCTGCCTCTATCCTCAATTGATTGACCATATACATGTAAAAATTAATTACCGATATTTTAAAAATACTGTTATTTAGATGCATGAACTGCATAATCTGCTAATAATCTTGCTCCATATCCTGTTGCAGAATTGCCATAGTAGCCACTCTCTTTGCTATCCATTACTCCAGCCATATCTACATGAAGCCACTTACAGTTTTCTGGGACAAATCGACGTAAGAACAATGCTGCCGTAATCGAACCAGCCGTACCTTGATTACTTATATTAGAAAAGTCTGCATAATCGCTTTTCAACGTTTTATCATAGTCTTCAATTAACGGCATTGGCCATACGAAATCACCATTTTCGTCACCAATCTCTTTTATTTCTGCCATTAATTCTTCTTCACCAAACACACCACCGATTTTCGTGCCAAGTGCAAATAAAATTGCTCCTGTTAATGTAGCAATATCAATCACATAGTCTGCTTTAAGTTCACCGGCACGGATCAGTCCATCGGCTAAAATTAAGCGGCCTTCTGCATCTGTATTTCCTACCTGAACGGTTTGCCCAGTCTTATATGTAATTATATCCCCCGGTAAAACCGAATGACGATCTGGCATGTTTTCAACTGTTTGAATAAGCCCCACTACATTTACATTAGCATTTGATTCTGCGAGAAGTTTTACAGCTCCAGCAACAGCTGCTGCTCCACCCATATCCATACGCATATCACTTAAATCACGCGCATTTTTCAAGCTAATTCCACCTGTATCAAACGTAACACCTTTCCCGACCAAAGTGATCAGTGGTTTTGATGCATCCCCTTGATAGTGAAGTTCAATAAATGCTGGATCATACTTACTACCTCGGTTCACTGCCAATAAACCGTTCATTTCCATTTCTTCAAGAGTCGCCTTATCATGAACGATTACTTCTACATCTGTATTCGCAAATTCATCTTTTAAAATCGTTGGAAATGTTTCTGGATTTAACGTTGATGGAATTTCATTTGTCAAATCACGTGAAAACTGTACTGCTTCAGCACGAGTTTTTGCTGTTCCAACCAAGTTTTTCACGTCATTTTCATCTGTAAACGTAAGACTTGTCATTTGTGCAGTTGTTTTCGTCTTATATTTATCAAACGAGTAAGCCCCTAAGTACCACCCTTCAACAAAAGCAATTATCGTTTTATTTTCATTTAATTTGCTAAAAGCCGTCTTAAGATCTGCACCATTTATCTCTGCCTGTTCAATCTTACGCTTTGTTAATTCTCTAGCAATTGAACCTGCAATCATCCGCACTTTATCTAATTTTTGTTTTTTCTCAGTTACTTCTTTCACCATAATATGTATTTCATTATCTGTATAAAGGGTTGCAAATTCTCCTGATGACGTTTTAATAAAGGATTGTAAGTCTTTATTATCGGTTGTAAATAAAATCTTTGCATGTTTACTCATAAAATTGCCTCCTATCAAGTTTATTACTTAAAAGTATGGCTTACTTTCACTCATTTCGCAATGAATCTGCTATTATGTTACGATGATAAAAAGGAGGCTTACAATGAAAACCATTGAAGATCACCTCGGACGAAGTCTAACTTATAATTACCTACCAAAACGAATTATCTCTTTTGCACCCGCAATTACGGACACTTTATACAGTTTGAATCTTGAAAAGAAAATAGTTGGCAGGACGAGGTTTTGTATTCATCCAAAAGGAAAAGTTGAACAAGCCGTAAACGTTGGTGGCACAAAAGATATGAAACTAGATCGTGTTCTTGCGTTGAAACCCGATCTCATCATCGTTGAAAAAGAAGAAAACACAAAAGAAATGGTCCAACAATTAGAAGCATATTTTCCGGTTTTTGTATTCGAAGTACAAACAGTGGCTGACGCATTAAAAATGATCGATGATTTAGGTAAGTTAACCGCCCGTCAACAAGAGGCCACTAACTTAATTAAAAAAATTAAAACCGCTTTTGACCAGCTTCCAACACTTGATGTAAGTAAACGTGCCGCATATATGATTTGGAAAAATCCTTATATGGTCGTTGGGAATAATACGTATATTCAATCATTACTTGAGACATTAGGTTTTGCAAATCCTTTCATAGCATATGAGGGCAGGTATCCATCTGTCACAAAACAAGATATTTTACAAGCTAATCTTGATTATATATTTCTTGCAACAGAGCCATTCCCTTTTCGTGAAAAACATTTACAAGAATTCAAAAAAATAGCGCCACAAGCAAAACCGTTAATCGTAGATGGAGAGATGTTTTGGTATGGCGTAAAAATGCTTAAAGCAGCCCACTATTTTCGAAATGAACTGTTAAGCCACTAAATATAAAACACCCCCGAGGTTAGAGTTTAGTCTAACTTGGGGGTACAATAAGATTAGTATGTTTTCCTTTATTAAGCACTTTCCGTAAACTGACTTCTATATAGATCCGCATAAAAACCGTTCAACTCTAATAACTGTTGATGAGTACCCTGTTCAATTACTGCCCCCTTATCCATAACTAAGATGACGTCTGCACCCAAGATCGTTGATAATCGATGTGCAATAACAAAACTTGTTCTTCCTTTCATTAAATTTTCCATCGCTTCTTGGATAAAAATTTCAGTTCGAGTATCTACGCTTGAGGTTGCTTCATCCAAAATCATAATTGGTGAATTAGCTAACATTGCGCGCGCAATTGTAAGTAATTGTTTTTGTCCCTGAGAAATATTCGTTGCCTCTTCATTCAAAATCGTGTCATACCCCTCTGGTAATCGTTTAATAAAATGATGGGCATGGGCTGCTTTCGCCGCTGCATAAATCTCTTCATCTGTTGCGTGTTCTTTTCCATATGCAATATTTTCTTTAATCGTTCCTTTAAATAACCATGTATCTTGTAAAACCATCCCAAACTTCATTCTTAAATCGTCACGATTCATTTTAGTAATATCTATTCCATCAATCGTAATTCGACCGCCATCTAATTCATAAAAACGCATAAGCAAATTTACTAATGTTGTTTTTCCTGCTCCAGTTGGTCCAACAATGGCTACTGTTTGACCAGGAGAAGCATGTATATTTAAGTCTGTCATTAGTCTTTCTTCCCCATAGCCAAAGTCTACATGTTCAAAACGGACATCACCGTTTGTTTTTCTGTTCTGAATGGCATTGTGAACAGGTTCCTCTTCATTTTCGTCCAATAATTCAAATACACGTTCTGCTGCAGCAATTGTTGATTGAATTATATTCGCAATATTAGCAGTTTGCGAGATCGGTTGCGAAAACTGTCTTGTATACGTGATGAAAGCTTGAATATCCCCGATCAAAATTGTCCGCTTAATAACCAAGATTCCGCCGACAATACTAATAAGCACATAACTTATATTACTGATAAATGACATGAGTGGCATAATAATTCCAGAAATAAATTGCGCTCTACGACCAGAATCATATAACTCCTCATTGACCTTTTTAAACTGCTGAACTGATTTTTCTTCTTGACTAAATGCTTTTACGACTTCATGAGCCGTGTACATTTCCTCAATATGACCATTTAATTCACCGAGTGAACGTTGCTGAACGCCGAAATGCTTTTGCGATCTTTTTAAAAGCGGACGGATTACATATAGAGAAAGTGGAATACTTAACACTGCAATAATTGTCAGCAACGGACTGATCCATAGCATCATAATAATAATCCCGACAATAGTAACAAAAGATGTGATAAACGATGTTAAACTTTGCTGTAAAGTCGTTGCTATCGTATCAATATCATTCGTTACCCTACTTAAAATATCTCCATGAGATTTTCTGTCGAAATAAGACAGAGGCAAATCATTAATTTTTATAAAAACATCTTCCCGTAAGTAATACACCGTTTTTTGAGCGACACTAGCCATAATATATTGCTGAATAAATTGAAATAGACTGGCGACTATGTATAAGCCCGCCAATAAAAGGAGTAGTTGAACTATTTTAGGAAAATCAATAGCCGCTCCTGGTATTCCTTGAAATTTTGCATATGCTCCTTCAAACAAAACAGTAATTGTATCCCCCATTACCTTTGGACCAATGACACTGAAAACAGTCCCAAGTATAGCTGCTCCAAAGACGAGTAATAAACTGTTTTTATGAGGTTTCAAATATGCGAGTAAGCGGCGAAATGTTTTTTTAAAGTTTTTCGGTTTCTCTCCTGCAACTAACATTCCTCCATGTCCCCGCGGACCACTTGAACTATGTTTTTCTTTTGTCATACATTCTCCTCCTCTCCAAACTGAGATTTAACGATTTCCTGATACACCTTATTTTCTTTTAATAACGCTTCATGAGTCCCTATCCCGGCAATTTTACCTTTTTCTAATACGATAATCTTATCCGCATCCATGATCGTGCTGACCCTCTGTGCAACAACAATAACTGCACTTTCTTCTGTCTCTTCTTTCAATGCTTGGCGAAGCTTTTTATCTGTTTTATAATCCAGTGCTGAAAAGCTGTCATCAAAGATGTATATATCCGGTTTTCGAACGAGCGCCCTTGCTATTGATAACCGTTGTTTTTGTCCACCAGATAAATTAGCTCCTCCTTGCTCAATTTCCGAACCATAACCATTGGGCAATTGCTCGATAAAATCTTCCGCCTGCGCAATTTTGGCTGCATGCTTGACTTCGTCTTCTGTTGCATCCTCTTTACCAAAACGAATATTTTCCAATACAGACCCTGAAAACAGCAACGCCTTTTGCGGAACAAGCCCTATTTTACTCCGTATTTCAGTTAACTTTGTATCATTATTTTTTACTCCGTTTATTAAAACTTCACCTGATGTGGCTTCAAAGAAACGAGGAATTAAATTGATTAATGTAGTTTTACCTGCGCCTGTTCCTCCAATAATTGCTGTTACGTTTCCTGCTTCTGCTTTAAATGTAATATCTTCAAGAGCTGGCTCATCTGCACCAGGATAGTAAAAAGTAACCTCTTTAAATTCTACAGTTCCTTTTTCCCTGTCTGCTGACATGTCTCCTTCTGTTACAATGTTTCTATCCATCTCTAACACTTCTTGGATCCGATGTGCCGATACAGTAGCCCGTGGCAGAATGACAAACATCATGGAAGCCATCATTAATGCCATCATCGTTAACATGACATATTGAATAAATGCCATTAAATCACCAATCTGCATATTACCACTATCAATACGTAGTCCACCGAACCAAATTATTAATACAATTGTAGCATTCATTAAAAACATCATTAATGGCATCGTAAACGCCATTAAACGATTTACTTTAATCGAAATCTCTGTTAATTCCGTATTGGCTACTTTTAACCTTTTTTGTTCTACATCTCTTTTGGCAAACGCTCGGATGACACGAATCCCAGTTAAATTTTCTCTAAAAACCATATTCAACCGGTCAAGCCGCTTCTGTACACCTTGAAATAATGGATATCCTTTTTTTAAGATGAATGCAATAGCTAAAACAATAAATGGAATAGCAAATAAAATAACGAGCGATAGTTTTGCATCTTTAGATAATGCCATAATCAACCCACCAATAAGCATAAACGGAGCCATTAAAAACATTCTTAGCATCATAATGGTTGCTTGTTGAATTTGCGTGACATCATTAGTCGTCCTTGTAATTAAGGAAGCAGTTCCGATCATATCAAACTCTTGCAATGAAAATTTACTCACATGGGTAAATACATCTTCTCTCATATCTCGCCCGACACTCATCGCAACAGTTGACGCATAATGGCTGATAATAACGGACATAATCACTCCTACTGCAGCAACAACGAGCATTAATAGACCGATTTTCCAAATATATGGAATGTCACCCGTCACGACCCCATTATCGACAATATCCCCCATCAATGTCGGTAAATAAAGCTGGGATAAAGATTGAATAAAAATTAGAAAAAAAATCAATATGATTAAAAATTTATATGACGATAAATAACTCATTAATTTCCGCATTGGGTGTCACCCTCTTCTATTGTTTTCAATAATTATCTTAGCACACCCTTCTCTCTCTTTGCTCTTAATATGTTCATGTGACCTAGCCTAGAATCAATGTTCTAAGAATCATTTAGAGTTTTAATTCTCTTTTTATTTATCAATCCACAAATCTTTAATAACTCAATATTTTTAAAGCAATTTATGCCATATTTTTTCATTAAAAAGTCAACATTCTCATAAGAAACACAAAATAAAGGCTGTTTCCATCCAAGGAAACAACCTTTATTCAAGTAGAATTATTTTCTTAATTTTCTTGTTTACTTTTAATTGATTAAAACTTTCTATTTACCGGCACGCTTTAATTTAAATGGTGCATAAATAAGTGCGAGGATTAAGAATAATCCTAAATATCCTATTAAAGAATAGAACTTGGCAACTAACGTTGTAAAACCAACAAAACTTAAAATAAATCCTACAATCAATGTAATGATAGTTGCAATATGAGCTTTTTTTGTATCCATTTCAAAAAATCGTGCAACAAATCCATAAAACATACCAAGTGCCGTATTAAAGATCATTCCAAAAAGAATTACCGCCATAAAAATAGCTAAAACTGGAGAAATATCTTCTACAATTTTTAGTAACGGTAAGTCAAACGCAGCTACAACGTCAACTTTAGAGAAGATCGCCAAGTGAGCAAGGATAATCATGATACCGATACCAAGTCCTCCTAGTAATCCACCAGTAGCTGCAATTCGTGAATCTTTTTCCGATCCACCTGCTACAAGTGCCATACCTGCCCCAACCGCAATATTAAAAGATACATAGTTAATTGCAGACACAAACCAGTTAGGGAATGATTTTTCCTGACTTTCTGCAATTGGCTGTAATTCTGAAAAGGATAAGTCCATTGTTGAGAAACTATAAATAGATATGATAACGATAAATAGTAATAAAAAAGGTGTAATACTTGCAATAACCGCAATAACTTTATCTACTTTTAACATCATAGATAATGCGACGACGATTGCCATAATCAAACTTCCAACGAAAACTGGTAACCCAAACTGCTGATTAACGGTAGATCCTGCACCAGCAATCATTACAACTCCAACACCGAATAAAGTAAATACAATGATAGCGTCTACAATTACTCCAAGATAACGTCCACTAATTTCATAAATTGCTGCCTTATGAGACTCTGCCTTCAATCTACTTCCTATATTCACTAATACCATTCCCAAGTATGCGAATAAAGCAGTTGCTACAACAGCAGCTAGCGTACCTTTAAAACCGAAACTAGTAAAATATTGCAAAATTTCTTGTCCAGACGCAAAACCCGCGCCTACAATTACTCCGATAAAAGCGCTTGCAATCTTTAAAGTTCTAAACATAATGGCCTCCATAAATAATAAAGTTTTAGTAAACTAATTTTACAGGTTTTGTAAATAAATGTCGAGCGTTAAATTTTACCAACAAAAATAAACAGATTAATGCGCGGCATCTTTACTTACCAACATGAAAGTAAGTGAAGGACCGCGCAAGATTTGACCTCATATTGTTTAAGAAAGTACTTTGGTCTTTTCAAAACGGTCAAAACGAAGTGGTTCTCTTGGGATAATTGTTTTAGATTTTTCGTTGATAATTTCTTCCATTAATTTACCAGTTCCAGTAGCTAAACTAATTCCATCTCCCTCATGTCCAGCAGCAATATAATAGCCAGGGATTTCTTCCACTTCTGAAACGATAGGTAAATGGTCTTCGGTAAATGGACGAAAACCAGTGTACGCACGGATCATTTTAAAGTCATCCATTTTCGGATAAAAACGTAGAGCACGTCTAGCAATTGTTTGCACGACTTGAATATCAATTGACGCATCATACCCGACAAATTGACGGCTACTTCCAAGTAAGAAGTTTTGACTTTCTGTCGGCTCAAGTACAAGTGCAACCCCATGTTCCGCTGTACGCTTATCAGCAACACGCTCACGACCGAATTTATTCATCAAATAACCGAACTCCATTACATTACGCATCATAACAGGCTGTTGTCTTGAACCTACCAGAATATGACCTTTACGCGGAACGATTGGAATATCAATATCTAACATTTTACCAATAAAAGGCGCCCATACACCCGCTGCGTTCACTACTTTTTTTGCAGTTACATTACCATTACTAGTTTCAATCGTAAAATCTGTGTCTTTCGTAATATTTGTAACTTCAGCAAACGTTTTCACTTCTAATCCGAATGATTTTTTCGCTTTTTCAATTAATGAATAACAGAAAAGATATGGGTTGATCAATGAGTCTGTCTCACACTCTAAACCACCAGGAATATCTTCTGCAAAAAATGGCGATTCATTACGAATATCTTTTTGATCCAACACATTGAACTTCAAACCAGCTTCACTTTGAGTTTTCACCCAGTCTACTGCCGCTTGCATTTCGTCATCATTATCACAAACTAAAATACTTCCATGCTTTCTATATTCAAACGGAATATCCAGTTTCTGATGAAGATCTTCGATAAGTTCCTGACTGACTAAAGACATATGGCTGTCGAAACCTGGGTCTTTATCAACAATCGTGACGTTACCATCACAGCGAGAACTTGTACCACTTGCGACATCATTTTTTTCGATCAAAATACAGTCAAGCCCAGATTCAGCAACATAATAAGCAACCGCACAACCGACAATTCCGCCACCTATTACAGCTACTTCATAGTTTTTATTACTCATAAGCTAAAACCTCCAGCCCAAGAAAATTAAGAAAAATGTAACTCTTTATTTATAATAACATAAAATTAAACAAATTTTGTGTTAGAATATATTTATTGGTATATATTTATTTAAATTCTTGTGTAAGGAGGCCTATGATGCGAGATTTAATCATATGTCGTTGTGAAGAAGTTTCTCTAAAAGATTTAGAAGAAACAGCCAAAAAATACAATTGTTCTGCCCGTGAACTGAAACTTAGAACACGAGCAGGTATGGGCTTCTGTGGAGGGCGTACTTGTCGACCTGCAGTTGACAAAGTACTTACCCATATGACAAAAGAAGATCCTACCAATGCTATTCCATTAAAAGTACAACCTCCAGTACGACCATTATCATTAACAGATTTAGGGGGTGCTTCTAATGACGACTAAACGAATCGTAAATCATCCAGTTTTAGGAGAGTTGGACAAACAGGAAAAAGTTACTTTTCAATTTGATGGTAATACATACGAAGGGTATGAAAATGATACGATTGCCTCTGCTTTGCTTGCCAACGGGATTCGCACCCTTCGTAAACATGAAGAAACTGGAAATCCACGTGGCATCTACTGTAATATTGGCCATTGTTATGAATGCCGTGTCACTGTTGATGGCGCATCAAACATACGTGCTTGTCTAACACCAATTAAAGCAAATATGGTTGTAGAGAGCGGTAAAGTTCAGCCTTCTCCATTAGATCCATCAAACGAAGGTGAACTCCCAAAAACGTATGCAGAATTTAAGCGACGGGAGGAACAACAAAAGAATGCAAAAAAATGATGTCGTAATAATCGGAGCAGGCCCAGCTGGCTTATCTGCTGCAATCCAATGTAGAGAAAATGGATTAAGTGTAACCGTTTTAGATGAATTCCCTAAGCCAGGAGGCCGTTTACTTGGACAGCTTCATGAAGAGCCAAGCGGTGAATGGTGGAACGGAATTAAAGAAACAAATAGTTTATTAGAAAAAGCTGAAAAAAATAATACTACGATTAAGTGCGGAGTTTCTGTCCATCATGTAGAAACGCTGGAAAATCATTTTGTAGTTCATACAAATAAAGGGTATTTCGCTGCCGACAATGTATTAATTGCTACTGGTGCAGCCGAATCTGCAGCACCGATTCCTGGTTGGACACTTCCGGGCGTTATGTCAATTGGTGCAGCACAGGTAATGACCAATGTACATCGTGTAAGCGTTGGCGAAAAAGGAATCGTTGCTGGCGTTAACGTACTTTCGGCAGCGATTACACGGGAATTACAGCTTGCTGGTATAGATGTAGTCGGCATGGCATTACCATCCCGTAATATCGTCTCGGAAGATCAAGCGAACCCACGTGAAGTAATGGAACGTATGGTTCGAATTGCACATTTAGCACCGTCCAAATTTATTCAATTCGGAAGTAAGTTTGCGACATTTAAGTTTGTTCAAAATCTTGCTTTGCAATTTTTCCCTAAAGGCGGGATCAAAATGTGGGATATGCCAATTCACCTTCGCAAGGCAATTAAAGAAATTAACGGAACCGATAAAGTAGAATCTGTCACGATGGTAGATGTTACTATGGATGGCGATATCATTCGTGGCACAGAAGAAACGATATCGGTTGACTTTGTATGTATCGCAGGCGGATTGTACCCATTAGCTGAACTTGCTGCGGTAGTCGGATGTCCATTCCAGTATTCAGAAGAATTAGGTGGACATGTCCCAATACACAGTGAGGCAATGGAAACTCCAATTGAGGGTATTTTCGTAGCTGGTAATATTACTGGAATCGAAAGTGCAAAAGTTGCAAGAGAACAAGGAACAGTTGCAGGACTATCGATCGCTAAAAAAGTAACTGGCAACAAAGAAATTGATTCGAAGTTACAAGATGCTATAACTAATGTAAAAGCAACACGTAATGCGGCCACTATTCAATTCCATCCGCGTATTGATGAAGGACGTGCAAAGATTTCACAAGCTTTTAATGAAATATCATAACGATGAAAAGGAAGTAATGGTGTAAAAATGAATAGGTCTCTTCATTCCGTGCGAGAAAAAAGTCTCGTTTTTATTGGGTTTATGGGGGTTGGTAAAACAACCGTAGCACAACTTGTTGCTAAGAAATTATACCGAGATTTCGTAGATATCGATCATGAAATTGAAAAAGAATATGGTATGCCCACAACAGAAATCTTCAAGTCAATCGGGGAAGCTAAATTTCGTACGAAAGAAAAAGAATATGTGCTACGCTATTGTAAACAACCTTTGAAAGTTATTTCACTTGGAGGCGGTGCCTTCATGCAAGAAGATATTCGTAAATCCTGTCTTGAACATAGCATTGTTTTTTACTTGGATATTTCATGGGATTCTTGGAAAGAACGTTTGCATATGTTGGTCGACAGTCGTCCCGTTTTACAAAATCGTTCATTAGAAGATATTGAAACATTGTTTAATGAACGAAAATCAACGTATGAAGACCATAATTCCAAACTGATGACTGATCATATTAACGAAGAAGAGGTCGCTGACTATATTATCGATTCAGTGAAACTCGCATGGGAACTATATAGTTAAAGAATAACAACTTTCTTTCAAAGCAAACAAAAAGATAGGTGAAAATTCATTTAGAATTTCCACCTATCTTTTTTCAAATGGTTATCCAAATACTTTCAATCCTACCGCTCCTGTAATAATACAGGTTAAAAACACAATCCGTAATAAACTTGCTGACTCCCTAAAGAAAAATATCCCCATAAGCACTGCTCCTGTTGCGCCTAATCCAGTCCAAATCGCGTAGGCGGTTCCTAAAGGAATTTCCCTCACTGCGAGTGATAAAAAAACAAAGCCAAATCCAAAAGTCAATATGAGAATGAATAACCAGAGAACACTTTTCCGCTTTAAAAACATATTAATACTGGCGACGCCAAAAATTTCACCAAAGCTTGCGATAACAAGATATACCCAGGCCAATCAATTCCCTTCCCTTCTAGGTAGATGTTTCTCTCTTCCTTCCACTTTCGCTGTCGTTAATTGGATTCCAACTACGCCAACAATGATTAATCCGATAAACATCCCTTTTGCATATGTAAATTCCGCACCTAGTAATGTAAAATCGATTATCGCTATTGACGCTGCTCCCATTCCTGTAAAAACAGCATACACCGTTCCTGAAGGTAACAACTCACACGCTTTAATAATTAAATAAAAACTAATAATAATTGAAATAACCGTACCTGTCCACATGAGAAATGTAGTAGAATATTTTAAGCCTAATACCCAAAACACTTCAACAACCGCTGCCAAAAACACATACAACCAGCCCACACTACTTCCTCCTCAAAAACAACCGATTAAAAGCTAGTTATACTTAAAAAGATAAAAAATCAGTGGATTTATTTTTTCGTTGTCAATTATGATAATGATTTTATAATCGGCATAATTTCACGTAATCTTCCCACTTCATATGTTGGTGTTACTTCCGTCAATTCTCTGTTGTGATGGTTAATCCAAATGGAATCAATCCCAATCTTTGAAGCGCCTAAAATATCTGTTAGGGGATTATCTCCGACCATAATTGCTTCATCTTTTTCCACTTTCAATAAACTTAGCGCATAATTAAAAATATCAACACTAGGCTTACCTTGCCCAAAGTCTCCAGAAATAACAATATGATCAAAATATGGCTCTAATTCCGGAGATAATGATAGTTTTGTATGTTGTAAATGAGGCGATCCGTTTGTCAGCATTAGTAATTGATATTTATCTTTTAGCAAATCTAATATTTCTAACGTTTCTTCATATAAATATACGTGTTTTTTTCGTTCTTCTGGAAAAGTGATGGCAAGTTCTTCTGCTAACTTTTCATCCTCAATATCTAAATCCTGCAATGCTTGAAGCCAAGCCTGTTTTCGGTATTTTGGAGCGGTTTCTCTAAGTCTTTTAAAGTCCTCTCCCTCATCTTGAAACTCTCCCCACATGCCCTCGAATGTTCCTATCCCGATATTACTTACAAATTTATATGTTTCATACGTAGGATATAGGGCTTCTGCATGCTGACGTACTTTCTTTTCTAATTGCTCAGGGTCTATATTATATTTTTTCACTACTTTTTCACAGGTAGATTTAAATGCTTCTTGAACGCTTTTATAATCCCATAGCAGCGTATCATCTAAATCAAATATAATTGCTTTTAACATAAATTCAACTCTTCCTTTATATTTACTAATAACTTTCCAACTTATATCTTATCGACATATGCTCAAAAAGTCCATTATAAACTAAAAGACTATCAATATGAAAGTACTTTACATACTAGCTTTAATAATCATTGGCACGTTTTGTGTTTAATTAATTAATAGATTATTATAATTAGAGGGAATATTCTATTAATTAGTGTACACTAATGTAAAAAGATAGGAGGCATATACTGTGAAAGTCGTATCTTTACATAGATATCCGGTGAAATCTATGATGGGTGAAGAGCTTAATGCGTGTGACATAACACCAAGAGGAATTTACGGTGACAGGATGTACGGGGTTGTTGACTCTGAAACTGGCAAACTCGCAAATGCAAAAAAACCCCAAAAATGGCCGACGATGTTTTATCATTGTTCTGTCTATGCTCGTCCCGTCAAACGAAGCGATCAGCTGCCACCAGTCCGAATAACATTGCCTAATGGAGAAATAATCCAAAGTGATTGACCCATCCATTCATTCTCGTTTATCGGAAAGCTTTAATCGAGATGTTACATTATGCTCACCCTCACCGGCTCCAATTAAATTCGAAAGTTATGTATCAAAGGAAATTGAAGAGTTAGAAAACAGAGGTTCTATTTTTTCCAGAGAATCACCTTCAGAAACATTTTTTGATATCGCATATGTTCACATTATAACAACTTATACCATTGATACCGTTAGGGAACTTGCTTCTGATAGCAGAATCGAAGCACGTCGATTTAGACCTAATATTATTATTGATGTTCCAGAGGAAAAGGATTTGTCGAAGAAGGATGGGTAGGGAAAACGATTCAACTTGGTAACGAAGTCGAACTAAAAATTATCCAACCAACCCAAAGATGCGTGATGACAACGCTCGCTCAAGTAGATTTACCAAACGATATTAATGTATTAAAAACGTTAGTAAGGGAAAATAACGGTAACTTTGGAGTGTATGCTGAAATTAAGCGACCGGGACATTTAAAAGTTGGAGATGAAATGAACATTCAATAAAAAGAAGCAGGTTTTCATCCTTGAAAACCTGCTTTATTTCATATTAGAACCATCCACGTCTTCTACGACATCTGCAGCGAGAACGGCATCCGCATCCAAATTGACCATATCCTGCTCCAGCTACTCTACCATCGTAACTGGCTCCTCTGACGTTGTTATTATAATCGCCAAAGCCACCTACTCCTCTACCTGGACCTTCACTAACTCCTCTTACATCCACTTCACGTACTCTGTTTTCAAAAGAAGTGGAATGCGGGAATAAATGCTCGTTACGAATCGTATGATTATTGATTACTTTCGTATGAGAGGGACGAATGTGTCGTACTGTTTCGTTTGAATACGTGCATTTGACTTCTTTTCTTGTTGGATAAACAATATCTCTAACATTTCCACATTGGCATTTGCCTTTACATCCACAATTGCTCATATTTTTTCTCCTTTCTTTTGCTTACTCATTTTTAATGTATGTCATATATGCATTTGTGTATAAGCTATTACCTACATTACACTTCCACTTTTGTCACATTTTTTTCACAAAATATTCTCTGTTTGTCTATTTACCTTCTCAATAAGTATGTTATTCTATGTTTGAGATTGTTTAAATACACCATACTTAAAGCATGGTTGATTTTCTACATAAAAATAACAGAACAGGATGATGCAAATGAGAAAGTGGATTAATTTATCCTTAATATTGACTTTGGTAGTTATTCTTGGAGCTTGTGGTGGAAACAAAGTGGAAACGAATATGTCGGATCCAGTAGAAGATTTTAGTGCTACCACTCAAGATGGAAATACTTTAACACGTGATGATTTAGAAGGGAAATGGTGGGTTGCAGACTTTATTTTTACGAATTGTACAACTGTATGCCTTCCAATGACGAGTAATATGAAAAAATTACAGGATAAGTTAGACGAAGCTGGTGTTAAAAACTATCACCTAGTCTCTTTTTCAGTTGATCCTGAATTTGACACCCCAGAAGTTTTAACCGAATATGCAGAACAATATGAAGCAGATTTATCCACATGGAGTTTCTTAACTGGCTATGATTTTGATTATATTAAAGACTTGTCTGTCAATTCATTTAAAAGTTTGGTCGCTCCACCACCCGAAGGCGAAGATCAAGTAAGTCATGGTACTTCATTCTTCCTTGTTAATCCGGAAGGAGAAATTATTAAACATTATAAAGGAACAGAAGCGGATCAAATGGATCAAATTGCCGAAGATTTAAAAAACCTGCAATAAATCCAATAATTTATTTTAAATTAGTTAAATAGTTATTAATACCGACATCATACATAGTCATTATGTATGATGTTTTTTTTTCTAAGATTCGTTAATATATAAAGGTAGTAGATTAAGTGAACTCATAAATTTTACCTAAATAATTTGGAGGCGAGTATAGTGAAGAGAACTGGTGAAATTACATTAATAATTATTGGGGCAGTGTTAAATTTATTAGGTATTATAGGTTTTGGTTTATTTACCTCATTTAGTCAAACCGACTTTTTCTTGTATAATGTCCTAGACGGATATGGAAGTCCTGAAGAGCTTTTCGTAATTAATATCATGACTGGCATTGGCTGGTTCTTAGCAATCCTATCTTTCTTTGCTCTTATTGCAGGAATTATAGCTCTATTCTTTTTTAAAGGCAATAAAAAACCAAAACCTGCGAGTATTATACTGATTATCACTTCAGTCATTGTTCTATTAGGTACGTTTGGAATGGGCTTCTTTGCTTTCTTATGCTATTTAGTTGCTGGAATTATGGGCTTAGTCCGTAAACCACCACATGTGGAAGTAGAAGAAGCGGTCACTGATCCATCAGTTGACCTATAATTGAGTACACATACTAAGAAGTTTGAATAAACTGTTCTAAATATATGAAAAAGCAATTGATGTAAACGCCCACTATACATCAATTGCTTTTTTATTACTAAGAATAAATTTTAGTTTATAGTCATTTCTTTGATTATGGTTAGAAGACTAATAGCTGCACCCTTATTACATTGAAAGGCTGAGATAAAAGTATTTTTATCAAATAAAGGACGAACTGTGCTAGATTTATGACAGTTTCGAAATTATGCTTCGCATTCCACTGGCACGGAAAAAGTTGTGGATACCTGGGACGTATTTGCTTTTAGCCGACGAGGAGTCTACATTTATTCCTTATTTTAACTAATATAATTATTCGTCCTTCAATTGCTGGTTTTAATTATCTCACGGCTTCACTTATTTATACTTCTCTACATCTACACACTAGTTCACGACGGCGGCGTCGATGACACCCACACCCGCCACGATGGTGGTCACCCCTAACTTCTCGACATTCGCAAATAAATCTGTCACGTCTTCTTCGGTCTCTTTCCCCTCTTATAAATTCACGCTCAAAACTCATAGACTTAACCCCCAATATTCAAATTAAAGCCAGCCAGCCTTAATATATTATACGGAGAGCTATTTATTTTGATTGGACAATCTGTCTGATTAAAATGTCTTTTTTTCGCAATAAGATAACACCATGTTAACGAATTCTGAAGAAAAATTGCATGAACACCGCCTATTACTTATTAGCAAAAATCAACAAGCCCATTAACACTATAAAGCTAAACGTACCGATTGTAGCCATTCGATTGAAGATTTTATTAATATTTACTTTAGTTTTAAATAACTTATGAAATACCAAGTATAATCCAATTCCTATAATTCCACCTAATGTATTTCCGATGAAATCCGTTATGTCAGTTGCACCAATCGCAAATATGAATTGAAGTACTTCAAACAACAAACTTACAATTGATATAGGAGCTACCTTTTTTAAAAATGCCCAATCTGGTTTTAGCATGCTTACATAAACTCCAAATGGAATAAAAATGAGTATATTATTAATAATTTCATCAAAATCAATCTGGTTGTTAATGATAACTGAGCCAGCAAAAGGAATTAAGTTAATTTCTCTAATATGTGGCAACTCTTGTAGTGAAAAAACCATTTTAAATAAAATTATCCAAATTAATGCTAGCAAATATACGACTAATAAACTTTTAGTTAATATTATTTCATTTCTTATAATTTTATTAGAATAATTTGGACGAGTATTTTCTCTATTTACTTTTCTCATAATCCCCCTCCTCTTCCCATCTTACAATAAGGAGGGAATATAAACCATAATAAATAACGTCTATTGCGAGTTTATTAACAAAAAAGACAAGAGTTACAATTCTACTGTAACTCTTGCCGTGTATAAGTTTAATGTTAGCGCGCCCGAGAGGATTCGAACCCCCGACGCCTGGTACCGGAAACCAGTGCTCTATCCAACTGAGCTACGGGCGCAATTTTACATACAAACGATATTATACCTTGACTCTTATATTTAATCAAGCCTTAATTTCCTAATAAGCCTGCCTAGAGTTTCGCGAGCAGCCTTCCCTGTTCTTTATTATTTAATTTTATAAAGAGCATGGATGACATCTAATTTCGCACAAAAAAATAAACTCAAATTCTTTTATTTATCATTCGAAATTAACAGTCACAAGCTGTTAATATTCTCCAAAGCAAGTAAATTTCCATAGTTTATTTTTGCTGACAATTACGTTATACTTTTCATAACTAGAAATTTTTTCTAGAAAAAATCACCTAATACTGTTTAAGAAAAAGCTGAATGGTAATGATATAATCTGTATGATCTTTTAAATACATATTGTTTGACCTTTTTTGACCATAGCGGTAAGATAATTACAGGCTCAAAAAATTAGGTGATTAGATAAATAAAGGAGGATTTTAATATGGTTTTAATACCAACAGTAATTGAACAAACAAATCGCGGTGAACGCGCATATGACATTTATTCCCGATTATTAAAAGACCGAATTATTATGTTAGGTAGCGCTATTGATGACAATGTTGCAAACTCAATTGTGGCACAATTATTATTTTTAGAAGCAGAAGACTCTAACAAAGATATTTCATTATACATTAACTCTCCAGGTGGTTCCATCACAGCTGGAATGGCAATTTACGATACCATGCAGTTTATTAAATCAGATGTTTCCACAATTTGTACGGGGATGGCCGCATCTATGGGTGCATTTTTACTTGCAGCTGGTGCAAAAGGTAAACGTTATGCTTTGCCGAACAGTGAAGTCATGATTCACCAGCCACTTGGTGGAACACAAGGTCAGGCATCGGATATTGAGATCCATGCTAAACGTATCATTCAGATGAGACAAAAATTAAACCAAATACTATCAGAAAGAACTGGTCAGCCACTTGATGTGATTGAAGCAGATACAGATCGTGATAACTTTATGTCAGCAGATCGAGCAGTTGAGTATGGATTAATCGACAAAGTTTTAGAACGCAAAGAAGAACAAAACTAAGTTTCGTAAAATGAACCCTTATCCAGCATTGGAATAAGGGTTCTTTATTTTCAATCCCGTTATGTAAGCGTTAACATATTTAGTCAGTAATAAAGCACGGTTACCGTGCAATAATTTCTATTGTAGAATAAAAAGGCGAAATAATAACTTATGTACTTCGCTCCTCCAACCTCTTATTCCTTAGATGTAATAAAGGATTCAAGCTCATTTAGTGCAATTTCTTCATCTGGACCATCAGCAATCAATGTGATCGTTTCACCTTTAGTAATTGCTAAACTCATAAGTCCCATGATGCTCTTTGCATTTATTCGTTTACCTTCTTTTTCCAAAAACAAATCTGCTGTAAATCGATTCGCCTCCTGGACAAACTGTGCCGCAGGCCTTGCTTGTAATCCTGATTCAAGTGAAACTTCTATTGATTTTTCCACCATCTTGATTCATCCTTTCTCATATCTATTAATGGATGTGATCTCAACTTAAAATAAATCGTACATGTAAATTAATTTTTTAAAATTAACGTTATTATATCATTTTATTATTTGAAAATAAACTTTACAAACTAATTGACTTCGTTACTTGTCCTTAAAGAGTCAGCAATTTGTTCAATCTTTTTTAATCGATGATTAACTCCTGACTTAGATAATTTACCTGTAGGTAATAACTCACCTAATTCTTTAAGTGTTACTTCAGGGTTTTCTAAGCGTGTCTGAGCAATTTCTTTTAATTTGTCTGGTAAAATATCTAGACCAGCAACATCTTTAATATATTTTATACTTTCTACTTGTCGAACAGAAGCACTGATCGTCTTATTCAAATTAGCTGTCTCACAATTCACTATCCGATTTACCGAGTTCCGCATATCCCGTACAATTCTTACATCTTCAAATTTAAATAAAGCAACATGCGCTCCGATCAAACTTAAAAATTCTGAAATTTTTTCTGCTTCTTTTATATAAACAATATACCCATTTCTTCTCTGTAGTTCACGAGCTTTTAATTCAAATTCATTCATTAAATAACATAGTAGATGATTATGATCTTGATCTAAATTAAACATTTCCAAATGATATGAGGACGTTTCTGGATTATTTATTGAACCTCTAGCAATAAAGGCGCCTCGTAAGTATGCTCGTTTACAGCATTCCGAATCAAACGAAAGTTCCATCTGTGCAAAACCATCCTGCTCATACTCTATTTGCAAAGTTTGTAAAAGGATTGTCACCCCATGCTTTACCCGAACAATATAAATATTATTTTTCTTTAATTTCATTTTTTTACGAACGAGTAATTCTACAGGACCATTAAAGATTGTTTTTAAAAGAGTAAAGATTCTTCTCGCAATAGCTGCACTCTCCGTCTGAATATCTAGCATATCGCTAGGTTTGACTGCTGAAATGACTCCATTCATACGAATTATCGCTGCCAATTCCGCTTTTAAACAACATTCATTTTCATCTAAATTAATAAGCTCTTTTTTTATTTCAGAAGTAAATGACAATTCCCTTCATTCCCTTTACCCTATTTTTTATTTAACGCCAAATGAAATAGCATTTCTGCTAGTCTTTTTGTATTATGTCGAACCATTGGGTGTGATTCATAGTCGAGAATATCTTCTTCTATCACACTCAAACCGAGTTGGGATAGTTTCTCTAGATCATATGTAACTGGAGAAGACTGCTGCTTACGATAGATTTCTAATATATCTCCTCGAATCAATTGGTTATGCACAATAATCGAATCTAATGAATTTGTACCAATATGATTATAGATCGCTTGAACATGATCTGCGGCGTCATAGTCATTTGTCTCTCCATTCTGAGTCATAATATTACACACATATACTCTTTTTGCTTTCGTATCTTGAAGTGCTTTTCCAACATCATTAATAATTAAATTAGGTAAAATACTCGTATATAAACTTCCTGGTGATACAACAACCAAGTCAGCATGAAGGATAGCTTCAACTACTTCCGGTATCGGTGATAAATTATTTGGTGTCAAAAAAACACGTTTTATCTTTTTATTTTTCATCGGAATTTGCGATTCGCCAGAAACGATCGTGCCATCATTCATCTCGGCGTGTAAAGTAACGGATTCATTAACGATCGGATAAATTTTCCCCTTCACATTGAACATATCGGATACTTCTTTTACAGCTGTATAAAAACTACCGGTAATAGAGCTCATAGCCACTAATACAATATTGCCTAAAGAATGCCCCGAAAGACCATTCGATACATTAAAGCGATGTTGAAATAATTCATGCAGCTCATCGTCTACATTAGATAATGCTGCAATCACATTACGAATATCTCCTGGAGCAGGTGTTTCAATATCTTTTCGTAATCTACCGGTACTGCCACCATCATCAGCAACTGTAACAATTGTTGATAAATCAATAGGATATTTTTTTAGACCACGCAGTAAGACTGGCATTCCGGTTCCCCCGCCTAAAACGACAATTTTAGGCTTTCTATGATTTGTCATATTAATGACCCTTTCTTTTATTTATATCTCGATGAGTAATATGGGTTGGGAAGTTATCGGAAAATTCTTTTGCATAATATTCACTTAGTGCCACAGACCGATGTTGTCCTCCTGTACAGCCAATTGCTATTACGAGCTGAGACTTTCCTTCTTTTTTATATTGTGGAATAATAAATTGTAATAAATCTACCATTTTTTCATTAAATTTAGCGGTTTCTGACCATTTAAATACATAATCCGAAACTTCCTTATCTAAACCTGTTAATGGTCGCATATGTTCTACGTAAAATGGGTTTGGCAGAAAACGAACATCAAATACTAGATCAGCATCAATTGGAATACCATATTTAAAGCCGAACGAAACAAAATGTACAGAGAACACCACTTCTTTTTTCTCGGAATAAAATTGATGGATTTTTTCACGAAATTCTTTTGGCTTTAAATCAGTTGTATCAATAATTTTCTGAGCACGACCTCTAAGTTCATCTAAAATTTTTCGTTCTTTTTTTATTCCATTTAAAGGAAGACCGCTCAAATCAAGTGGATGAGACCTTCTCGTTTCTTTGTATCGACTTACTAGCGTTTCATCTGTAGCATCTAAAAAAATAATATGCTCTTGTAACCAGTCTTCATCCCCTATAATATCCAATGATTCATATAAGGCATCAAAGAACTCTCTTCCTCTTAAATCGATAACTAGCGCAACTTTTTGAATATTATTCGTTGAATCTTTCATCAATTCTAGAAATTTAGGTATAAGGGTTGGTGGTAAATTATCCACACAATAATAGCCTAAATCTTCAAAGCTTTGTACTGCGACCGTTTTACCGGCTCCCGACATCCCAGTAATAATAATAAGTTTTGTCTCCGTCCCTGACATTTATTTTCCTCCCCAAACAAATCATATCTATATTCATATATTTACTCTCTGTTTTTCATTTTGAACTAACTGTTCATACTATATACTCTCATTATACCTTAAAGCAAGAACAGCAACAAAAGTAAGATACCGCAGAAATAGAGACAAATCTTTATGATAAAAAAAAGCACAGGTCATAACAACCTGTGCAAGTAACTAATTTATTAAAGGGGGTCAATTAGTTTAAATACATTATACCTAACGAATATTTCGTCTTGATTACAAACGTATTAAAAGCCAATAACTTTTATTTTTTAATGAAAATTACTTTACTTTTTCCGCTAGTTCTTCGATATATTTCTGCGATTGTTCAGCTGCAATACTTCCATCACCTGTAGCTGTTACAATTTGTCGTAAATCCTTCACGCGAATGTCTCCTGCAGCAAAAATTCCTGGGACTGTCGTTTCCATATTTTCGTTTGTTGGAATATATCCTTCTTCATCAACAATTCCTAATGATTTAAACGGTTCACTCAGTGGCACCATACCAATGTAGATGAAAACACCATCTGTTTCAAATTCACCAGTTTCTCCTGTTTTTACATTTTTAATAGAAAGTGATCCGACCTTACCGTCTTTTCCATTAACTTTCTCCACTACTGTGTCCCAAACAAACTCAATTTTTTCATTATTAAACGCACGATCCTGAATAATTTTTTGAGCACGCAGTTTATCTCTTCGGTGTATGATGGTTACTTTTTTCGCAAATCGAGTAAGGTAAATCCCTTCTTCAACCGCCGAATCTCCCCCACCTACAACGACGATTTCTTTATCCTTATAAAATGCACCATCACAAACGGCACAATAGGATACTCCCCGACCAGTTAATTCAACTTCACCCGAAATATTTAGCTTTTTATACTGTGCACCCGTAGTGATGATAAGCGCTCTAGTCTTATATGTCTTACTTCCCGCATTAACTTCTTTATAATCACCAAAATCTTCTACACCTTTTATATCTCCATAAGCATATTCAGCACCAAATTTTTTGGCATGTTCGAACATCTTAGTAGATAATTCTTGCCCTAAAATATTCTCATATCCTGGGTAATTCTCAATATCTTCTGTATCGACCATTTGGCCTCCAGGAATACCTCGTTCGAGCATCAATGTATCTAAATTAGCCCTTGAAGCATAAACTGCTGCAGTCATTCCAGCCGGGCCTGCTCCTGCGACAATTACATCATAAATACGATTATCACTCATACCAATACCTTCCTTCCAAGATTGTAATATTTGTGTTCATTATTGAATTTAATTATTAACTCTCTCTCTCTACTTATAGCTTATAAGAAGGTAAAGATTCCGTCTATTGTTTTGCTCACATTTGCACAAACTAGGCTTCCCATCATTATCTATTATATAACTTTTATAAAAAGTTCTTGATCCTTTATCTCGAGAGATTGTTCTACTAATTTCGCAAATTTGCACAACTACATAGAGCTAACCAAAATGAATAGTCAAGTGCAGTCTGTAATCGCTATTCGGTTGTACCAGCTTTTCGTTGTTCCATTTCCTCTTTTGTGTAAATTATTTTTATTGGATTGCCACCTACAAATGCTCCTGCAGGAACGCTTTTATTAACAAGCGAAGCAGCAGAAACAATTGCATTGTCTCCTATTGTTACACCAGGTAAAATAGTTGTATTTGCTCCAATCAACACATTATCTCCAATAATGACATCACCAATCCGGTACTCCTCTATTAAATATTCATGAGCTAGTAACGTTGTATTGTACCCTATAATACTATTTGTTCCGATTTTGATTCTTTCCGGAAACATAATATCTGGCATCACCATTAAGGCAAAAGAAGTCTGTTTTCCAACTTTCATTCGTAGAAAAGTTCGATACAACCAATTTTTCACACTTAAAAAGGGAGTATAACGTGCAATTTGAATGACAATAAAGTTCTTCATTACTTTAAAAAAAGATACCGTTTTGTATATTCGCCATAATGAATTAGCATCCTCTACTTTATATCTTTCCGTTTTTCGCATTTTTACACTCCTACAATTGGTAGTAAGTCCCTCATATCCTCGATCATATATGTCGGTTTAAAATCCTGTAAGTATTCCTTACCTTTTAAACTCCAAGCAACTGCAACAGTTTGTAAGCCCGCATTTTTTCCAGATTCAATATCATGGTAATTGTCACCAACCATAATAGCAGATTCAGTATCCCCGTCTAAATTTCTTAATCCTTTCAATACTGGCTCAGGATGAGGTTTGGGATTCTGAACGTCGTCTACCGACACAATGGTATCAAAATAAGAATCAATTCCTGTAACTTTCAACCCTAATTGAACACCAGGTCGCATCTTAGCAGAAACGATCCCCATCTTAATTCCTGCTTGATGAAGGGTTGCTAATGTTTCTTTTACATTTGGAAATAACTGTACATAATCATTATGATGTTCTAAATTATGTTTTCGATAGGTAGTTATCATTTCTTCAGCTAATTCAGGATTTAAGTCAGTAAACGTTTGAATTAAAGGAGGTCCATTAAATTGTAATATTTCCTCTCTTGTAAACGAATATCCATAATGAGTAAAAGTATGTTCAAAAGAATTGTGGATTAATTCATTTGTGTCTATTAATGTGCCATCTAAATCAAATAAAATTGTTTTAATGCTCATAAGTAACTTCTCTTCTCCTTCGTTCATCTAATCGTTTCCAAACAAATGCAACGATCATCGTTAAAACAATCGCTGTAGTTAAGCGAATTACTAACAATGGCCAGACCGGAATCCCTAATGGAATAAAAATCACCGTGTCTTCTACTACTGCATGACAAGTAACTAGGAAAATAAGCGCTAATATCATGTCTTTCTTGCTTACTCCATCTTCTTTAACTGCTTGAATCATTACTCCAGCTCCAAAAGCAAGGCCAATCGATAATCCTGTTACGAGAGTAAACGATGTATTCTCTTTCATTCCTAATAATCGAGTACAAGGAGTAAATGCTTTCGATAAAAGTTTCATCCAACCTAGATCACGTAAAAACTGCATGATAAGCATAAGTGGAAAAATAACCATTGATAATTGTAGAACAGCTATTGTTGCCGTTTTTAACCCGTGTAAGAAAATTTCTCGCCAACTGGTTAATTCAATACTGGCTGAGGCGATAAACCCATACTGTGCAGGTTCTCCTCCTCCATTCCATAATAAATTAACCATAAATGCCGCAAATAAAGCTAGAATAATCCGGATTCCCGAAATTAACCACCAGCTTACACCAACACGGGATGCAACTGCAGATTCAATAAATAAATTATGAGAAAATGAAAGCATGATTGCCAATATAAATACTTCTTTAACTGTAAAATCAAACGAAACTATTGCACCAATACCAGCATATAAGTTCAATGCATTCCCTAGCACAAGTGGCATAGCCGCTTCCCCTGGAAGTCCAATTAAAGCCATGATTGGTGAAACAAGTTTAATAAACCAAGGTAAGATCGGGGTATATTGTAAAATGGTTACGGCGATCGTTATCGGAAAAACGATCTTGCCTAATGTCCATGATACATTTAGTCCTTGTTTCAAACCCCGTAATATAATGTTTTTCAAGATTAGACCTTCTTCCCGCTACTTACTTATTGACCCATCATATTTTCTATCAACTCTATTTATTTTTCTGCGATAAATGATTAAGATGATTGCGCCAATAATTAATAATAGTGATAAAAACTGTGCTTGCTTTATTGGACCTAAAAACAAGCTATCCGTTCGCATGCCTTCAATAAAAAATCTTCCTATTGAATATGTAGCAATATAAGTTAAGAATAACTCACCACGAAGCGGATTATATTTTCTAATCATAATTAAAAGAATAAACACAAGAATATTCCATACGGATTCATATAAAAAAGTTGGATGATATAGTGTGCCACCAATGCACATTTGATTCATAATAAAGTCAGGAAGATATTGATAAAAATTTTGATAAGCCGCTTCAGAAATCGGGCCTCCATGTGCTTCCTGGTTCATAAAATTTCCCCATCGCCCAATTGCTTGCCCAAGAATCAAACTTGGGGCAACAATGTCGGCTAATTGCCAAAACGAGACTTTCTTAACACGAGCATAAACAATTGCCGTTAATACCGCTCCAATTAAAGCACCGTGAATCGCAATACCACCTTCCCAAACAGCGAAAAGTTTCCAAAATGGTGCGCCTTGATAGTTCTCCCACTCAAAAATGACATAATAAATTCGTGCAAAAATAATCGCAATAGGTGCGGCAAACATAATTAAGTCGACAATAAGATCTTTCTTTAACCCAAGTCTGTCTGCCTCTTTTGTCGCTAACCATAAACCTAAAAAAAGCCCGGTTGCAATAATGACGCCATACCAATAAATCGAAATTGGTCCGGCTTGTAAAAACACCCGATTTAATGCTTCGGCATTACAATTCAAATAAATCACTCCTGAAAATTAATCTCTACTAATTACCATCATTACTTTGTTGAATCATAGTTGTTAATTGATCTGAAAAATCTTCTGCTGCATTTACTCCCATTCGTTTTAGTCGGAAGTTCATCGCTGCCACCTCGATAATTACTGCTAAATTTCGGCCCGGTCGAACCGGAATCGTAGCTTTTGGAATTCGGACATCCATAATTTTCATCGTCTCTTCTTCAATTCCTAGACGCTCATATTGCTTTTTATCATCCCAGATTTCCAGTTGAACAATATATGAAATACGCTTATAACTCTTAACCGCTCCAGCTCCAAATAAAGTCATCACATTTAAAATGCCTAGCCCACGTATTTCTAATAAATGTTCAATGAGAGGCGGAGAATTTCCAATTAGCGTATCATAATCCTCTTGTCTTATTTCCACGCTATCATCTGCTACCAATCGATGTCCTCTTTTTACTAATTCTAAAGCTGTTTCACTTTTCCCTACACCACTTTGCCCCATAATAAGTACTCCAACACCATAGATATCAACTAGTACTCCGTGTACAGCTGTGGTTGGTGCAAACTTTGATCCTAAGTAATTTGTTATTCGTACAATAACTCGATTTGTTGTCCTTGGTGACTTTAAGATAGGAACACCTGCATCATTCGCAGCGTTTAGTAGAACTTGTGGTACTTCCATCCAATTTGTAACAATTAAACCAGGTGTAATATCAGTACATAATCTTTCTGCTCTGTCCTTCTGTTCTTCTTCAGTTAAATTCAAAAAATAATTCATTTCGGTTTTACCGATAATCTGGATTCGTTCTTTTGGATAATATTCAAAAAAACCTGTCATTTCAAAGCCAGGTCTTGATATATCATTCGAAGTGATCTCTCGGTGTATTCCATCAGCACCTGCGACCACTGTTAAGTTAAAATTATCCAACAAATCTTTGGTCCGTACAACTCGCATCTTACGTTCCCCCTCAGATAAGCTGCAATGATTAGAGCGAATTTTTAAAACAGTTCATTCTTAATTTTACCGTTTATACTAGAATTTATCTATTAATAACGTTTAAATTTAGGTTTAAAGATAAAAAAGACGGAATGAGGTATTTAATTTTTTTAAATATGATAATATTAGGGAAAGAAACCCCTTTTCCTCAAAGTTGAAAAAGGGGGTTTCTACTGAATCTATTTGATTAAGAAATCTTACTACTCACTAATTTCCGTTTCGAGCGAAGGCTCCTTGTGATAGAAAGCATTAGTTTAATACTTACTTAACTTTCGCACCATCTATATTAATTTCAGGAAACCGCTGCGGAAATATGTTTCGCTTTCACCACGGGCATAAGAGCGACATCTGTTCGAGCTGCGCTTACGCTTGCTTTCACAGTGTCTCCTTTACCATAGGAGTCTCCACATATTTCCTTCGCTAAGAAGGCCCGAAAGTCAATTAAGGAATGGATCTCTCCCCCCCTACTACCCTAGGTTAATTTATCTATTTCACGCTACGAAAGTTGAGTTACTGAGATAAAAGGACACAGAAAAGCTTTACCCTTTTCTGTGTCCAATATTACTAATTCAATTGTCGGCGTAGGATCTGTCACCACCTCGATTTTTTAAAAAATCAGTATTACTCCTTTTCGTCTAACTTTATTTTGATTGTTTAGCTGTATCTCCAATTAGCTTGTGTAAAATTAAGCTAATCAGTGAGATTAATATTGATGCTAACAACGCGATACCAAATCCATCGATTACAAATGCATTGCCCATTAATTTTTGAGCGAGCATTAATGTAATCGCATTGATAACTAGAATAAATAAACCCAATGTCATCACAGTAATCGGTAGCGTTAATAAAATTAATATTGGTCTAACAATAAAGTTTAATATCGAAAGAATGATACTTGCAAGCAGTGCGGTTTTAAAATTTTCGATATAAAAAGATTCGAATAACTGATCAACTATTAATAAAGCTATAGAATTAAGAAAAATAGACGTAAACCAACTTAGAAAAGTTCGCATTTTTTTCTGTCTCCCAGTTTTTATTAGTACTTTACCCAAGAGATACCTTTAATTAAACTCCCAAATAAAAAAGCGTTCTTTACCTAACCTTTCCTTTAAACCTGCAATATATATTTTTAACTCATCCGGCATATCTTGTAATTTTTTAAGCATGCCTTCTGCTTGTGATTTATGTCTCATAATCGCTTTTAATTTAAAGTCAAATTGTTCATCATCCAATGGAATCACTACATCCGGTTCACCAAGCACTCGTTCAAAATCCTGTGTTATTGCTGAGGCCCATAATGTTGGACGTTTATCTTCATCCATCAGACGAACCGCTTCAATTGTCGCAGCACCAAGCGCATTATGATCTGGATGGACACCATGTCCAGGATAATGGGTGATTACTAATGTCGGCTTTATCTCTTCCAATACTTCTTTAATATGAGTTGCTACTTTTCTTTGATTTTCAAATTCAATCGTTTTGTCTCGATATCCTAATAATTGATAGTCAATATCTAAAAACTCACATGCATCTTTTAATTCCTGTACGCGAATATTCGCCAGCGTTTCCCGATTGGCAAATTGCGGAGTTCCCATATTTCTACCCATTTCACCTAATGTACCACATAAATAGGTTACTGGTACTCCTTGTTTCCGAAATTGATAAATTACCCCTGCAGCTCCAAATGATTCATCATCCGGATGCGGATAAATAATAACAACATGCTTTTGATTTTTCATTTTATCCCCTCATTTTACTCTATTTGAAAGGTGTTTCACTAATTTGCAAAGCTACCATTAATCGTCCATCCTGGTCATGTCCGGCTAATAAAAGATGTTTCCCTTCATACATCTCCCAATCAGTCAGTCCCTCTGCATAAACCCAGCCGAATTCTGTTTTCAGTCCAACCCGATATCCAACGTCTCCTTTAATTACTGCTTCTGTAAACGTAACTTGAGCATTTCGTATATAGGCACCAACATTGACACCTTTATTTCCAAAATGACTAGCATAAGCACCGTTGGTCGTTTCTAAATGCAGGTACACAACTTTATTTTTAAATGAGTCTAGTTCTTTTTGGACTTTACTTATTTCAATTGCTTCCACTCGATGACCTCCTCCATTCTTCCTCTTTTTAGCTTACAAACAAACTGAACCCACGTCAAAATTTATGATTGTTGAAAACCCTTTATAAATTATTTTTCTTTGCGAAAAATATATGCCACTGGAAAATAAATGTGTTGGCGAGAAACTGTAACATTTCATTTTTAATAATTTTGGTTGCCAATAATCCAATATAGACGAGAGAATTTTTATTAAAAAACCTCCCTAAATCCTCTCTTATTATAGTGAATTATTCGCTTTTAAGGTTAGAGTTAAGACTCATGCCATTGCCTCCATTAATTTATTGAAGCGCTGTCCCGTTTTTAGTCCAGAATAAAAAGGCTACCATGTTTCGGTAACCTTTCTAAGTTATGCTTTTTTAATTGTTTCTTGAATTACTCTATCGATTCGTTTACGATCTCTCTCCATAATTTGTTTCAAATATTGGCCAGTATATGATTCTTTTACATCAGCTATTTCTTCAGGGGTTCCGGTAGCGATAATTTGCCCTCCGCCATTTCCACCTTCAGGTCCAAGATCAATGATATTATCCGCAGTTTTGATAACGTCCAAATTATGCTCGATAATGATGACTGTATCTCCATTATCAACTAGGCGTTGTAGTACGGCGATTAAACGTTTAATATCATCCGTATGAAGCCCTGTTGTCGGTTCATCCAAAATATATACCGTTTTTCCATTGGAGCGCTTATGGAGCTCACTCGCTAATTTTACACGTTGAGCCTCTCCTCCGGATAATGTAGTTGCAGGCTGACCTAATTTAATATAACCTAAGCCAACATCAAAAACTGTTTGTAATTTACGTTTAATTTTCGGGATATTACTAAAGAAATCTAATGCCTCTTCAATTCTCATTTCTAATACATCGGCAATATTTTTTCCTTTAAATTTAATTTCTAAAGTTTCTCTATTGTATCTTTTACCTTCACAAACTTCACAAGGTACATATACATCAGGTAAAAAGTGCATTTCAATTTTTAATATTCCATCCCCACGACAAGCTTCACAACGGCCACCTTTAACATTAAAGCTAAATCGACCTTTTTTATATCCGCGAATTTTCGCTTCATTTGTCTGTGCAAATACATCTCGAATATCATCGAATACTCCTGTATAAGTTGCTGGGTTAGAGCGTGGTGTACGGCCAATTGGTGCCTGATTTATATCGATTACTTTATCAATATAGTTAAACCCTAAAATCTTTTCATGTTTACCAGGACGATATTTTCCAGTATATAAATGTTTCGCTAATGACTGATATAACACTTCATTTACAAGTGTACTTTTACCTGAACCTGATACACCTGTTACAACTGTCATCACGCCAATCGGAAAACGCACGTCTACCTTTTTTAAATTATTTTCTTCCGCACCTATAATTTCAATATACCGCTCATCCGTTTCCCGTCGTTCTTTCGGAAGTGCAATAAACTCTTTTCCAGATAAATATTTCCCAGTTAATGATTTACTATTTCTAATGATACTCTTCGGTGTTCCATCAGCAACAATTTTTCCACCATGTTCACCAGCACCTGGACCAATATCAATAATCCAATCTGCTGCAAGCATAGTATCTTCGTCATGCTCTACGACAATAAGTGTATTATCCAAATCTCGCATATGATGTAATGTTTGAATCAAACGGTCATTATCACGTTGATGAAGTCCAATCGAAGGTTCATCAAGTACATATAACACACCTGTTAAAGCCGAACCGATTTGAGTTGCTAAGCGAATACGCTGTGCCTCTCCACCCGATAATGTTCCCGATGATCGTGCAAGCGTCAAATAGTTTAAACCAACATTCATTAAAAACAATAAGCGGTCATTAATTTCCTTCAACACCATATTGGCAATTTGCGCGTCTTTTTCACTTAATTGAAGTGAATTGAAAAATTTATACGCTTCCGTAATGGATAATTGAACAACTTTCCCAATATGCTTATCTGCAATAAATACAGCTAAAGCTTCTTCATTCAATCGGTATCCATCACATGTTGGACAAGCATTTTCGGCCATAAATTTTTCTAATGTTTCTCTAATAAAATCAGAGGAAGTTTCTCGGTAACGTCTAGCAATATTAGAAATAACCCCTTCAAACTGAATGCGATTATTTTTTTCCCTACCGAAATCATTCACATAGTGGAAAGTAATATACTCCTTGCCACTACCATATAAAATTTTATTCATTTGAGGCTTAGGAATATCTTTTACTGGAATATCCATATCAATCCCATAATGAGAACACACACTTTTTAATAGCTGTGGATAATATTGAGAACTGATTGGTGACCAAGCAGCAATCGCATTTTCATTTAAGGACAGTGTCCAATCAGGAATGACCAAATCAAGATCCACTTCCAAGTTTGTACCTAATCCATCACAAGTTGGACAAGCCCCGAAAGGACTATTAAAAGAGAAAAGCCTTGGTTCTAATTCATCGATTGAAAATCCACACTCCGGACATGCATGATTTTCGTTCATGACAACTTCTTCTCCATCGATGACATCAATAATTACACGGCCTTCACCGAGCGGAAGTGCAGTTTCCAATGAATCTGTTAATCGACCTTCTACTCCCTCTCTTACAATAATTCTGTCTACAACGACTTCAATGGAATGCTTTTTATTTTTGTCCAACTTTATTTCTTCAGTAACTTCTCGCATCTCGCCGTCAACACGAATTCGGACATATCCTTCTTGCTGAAGATTCTCAAGCAGTTTTACATGCTCTCCTTTTCTTCCAGAAACTACAGGAGCCAATAATTGAATTCGTGTACGTTCTGGATAATTCATAATTTGATCAACCATCTGCTGGACGGTTTGCGATGAAATCTCAATTCCATGAATTGGACAAACAGGACGACCAATTCGCGCATAGAGTAAACGTAAATAATCATATATCTCTGTCACTGTCGCTACAGTTGAACGAGGATTTTTACTCGTCGTTTTTTGATCAATGGATATTGCTGGAGATAATCCTTCGATCGTATCGACGTCTGGCTTATCCATCTGCCCTAAAAATTGCCTTGCATAAGCAGATAACGATTCAACATAACGACGCTGACCTTCTGCATAAATAGTATCGAAGGCCAACGAAGATTTTCCTGAACCGGATAAACCAGTAACGACTACTAATTTATTTTTCGGTATATCTATATCAATGTTTTTTAAGTTGTGGGCTCGAGCACCACGAATTTTAATCTTTTTTCCAGGCATTATCTGTTCATCCTTCCAACCTTTAGCCTTCTACTTTTAGTTCGAAAATGATATCTCGTAATTCAGTTGCGCGTTCAAAATTAAGTTCTTTTGCTGCTTCACGCATCTCTTTTTCCATCTTTTCAATAACTTTTTCACGATCTTTCTTCGGCATTTTAGTTATTTCAATTAAGTTTTTATCATCGTACTCGTATTCTTCTTCATTTTCAGCGGCATGCGTAGCTCTAATTAATTCGCGAACATCCTTTTTAATTGTAGTAGGAGTTATTCCGTGTTCGATGTTAAATGCTTCTTGGATTTCACGTCGTCGGGTTGTTTCATCAATTGCAACTTGCATAGACTGTGTAATTTTATCAGCATACATAATTACTTGCCCGTTTTCATTACGAGCTGCCCGACCCATCGTCTGAATTAAGGAACGTTCAGAGCGAAGGAAACCTTCTTTATCGGCATCTAAAATAGCAACGAGCGAGACTTCTGGAATATCAAGCCCTTCTCTAAGTAGATTAATTCCGACAAGCACATCATATTTTTTAACCCGTAAATCTCGAATTATTTCGATACGTTCCAACGTTTTTACTTCCGAATGTAAATAGGCAACTTTCAAATCCAATTCTTTTAAATAATCTGTTAAATCTTCTGCCATTCGTTTCGTTAACGTAGTAATTAATACCCGTTCATTGCGTTCGATACGCCCGTTAATCTCTCCGATTAAATCATCAATTTGTCCTTCGATCGGACGAACATCTATTTTTGGATCTAGTAATCCAGTTGGACGGATTATTTGCTCAACCATTTCATCCGTATGTTCCATTTCATATGGTCCAGGCGTTGCTGAAACGTAAATGTTTTGCTCAGCTTTCTTTTCAAATTCTTCAAATTTAAGCGGACGGTTATCTAATGCAGATGGCAATCTAAATCCATGGTCAACAAGCATTTGTTTTCGTGCTCTGTCCCCGTTGTACATTCCACGAACTTGCGGTAATGTAGCATGAGACTCATCAATTACAACGAGATAATCAGCCGGGAAAAAGTCGAGCAATGTATATGGTGTAGAACCCGGCTCTCTTAATGTAATATGTCGAGAGTAGTTCTCAATTCCCGAACAAAAACCCATTTCCCGCATCATTTCTAAATCATATTTCGTTCTCTGTTCTAATCTTTGAGCTTCTAATAGTCGATTATCCGCTTTTAATTCTGCTAGCCGTTCTTCTAATTCCTTTTCAATGCTTGCGATCGCCAGCTTCATTTTCTCTTCACCGGTAACGAAGTGAGATGCAGGAAAAATAGCGACATGTTCTCGGTCACCGATTATTTCTCCCGTTAATGCATCTACTTCCCTAATTCGGTCAATTTCATCCCCAAAAAACTCAATTCGCATACAATGCTCTTCTTTTGATGCAGGAATAATTTCAACCGAATCGCCTCGGACACGAAAAGTCCCACGTTTGAAATCAATATCATTACGTGCATATTGGATACCTACTAATTCACGTAACAACTGGTCCCGTTCAATTTCCATTCCCATTCGTATGGAAAGCACTTGATTCTTATATTCTTCCGGCGAACCTAACCCATATATACATGACACACTTGCAACGATTAATACGTCACGACGTTCAAATAAAGCTGATGTTGCGGAGTGTCTTAATTTATCTATCTCATCGTTAATACTTGCATCTTTCTCGATAAACGTATCTGTAGATGGAACATACGCTTCTGGTTGGTAATAATCGTAATAACTAACAAAATACTCAACCGCATTATTAGGAAAAAATTCTTTAAACTCACTATATAATTGACCTGCTAACGTTTTATTATGAGCAATGACTAGGGTCGGACGATTTATTTCCTGGATTACATTGGAAATAGTGAATGTTTTACCTGTACCTGTTGCCCCTAATAACGTTAAATGGTTTTTGCCTTTATTGACTTGATCAACGAGCTTTTTAATCGCCTTTGGTTGATCTCCACGTGGCTCATAAGATGAAACAAGTTCAAACTTTTCCGCCATAATTTGCTCTCCAATCTATTTTCTTTCATTTTTTTCCACATAGTAATTGTATCATAAAACCGAACTAACATTCCATTTTTCTGATTAAATATCCATTTAAACAAAAAAACTCGCCTATTAATTGACGAGTTTTTTCTATTTAATTTGTTTTAGCTAATAAGGTTGCTCTTTGTTCTAGTGCCGGGCTTTCCGGGAAAATAATTCCTAATTCATAATGATCCTCTTCATAAAATGGACTGTTAATAAAACGGATTTCTCCATTAATATCAATGACATCGAGTTTAAAAAATGCGCCACTATTCTGAAGTGCTTCATAAAACTGGTTAGAGTTTATTACATATCTTCCATTCACTTTTAATATAGTTTCTCCTACTAATATACCTAATCTATCAGCGGGGCTATCGGGTATCATTGCTAGTACTTTGATTCCTTTATTTAATGGTGTAAATAATGCAGGATGTTTTTTGTTGCGCATGCGGTTTTGATACATAATCCATTCTTTTCCTACGATACCTACGATGATAGCTACAAATGAAAGGTACGGGAGAAATAAACTGCCTAATGCAATAAACAATACGAGTAAACTTAATAGTAATGTTGCTTGTCCTAAACGATATGCTGCATGGTGTGGCAACTCTCCGCGGACACTGTATTGGTAACCAATAAAAAACGGAATTAAAATTAAGCTGAACGTTTGACCACCGTATTCAAAATATGGAAAAAATGGAGCAATCCCACTAACAGCGTCTATTGGTAATAGAGTAAAAAACGGAATAAACGCCAATCTCTTCAATTCATGATTTCCAATCCATACTCCACGCTCACTTAGTGAAAGGTATGGAAAAGTCTGTTGATGTTTTTGACTCCCTACTAATAAAGCTTCCACTAATAAAAATAATCCCATTATAATTGCTAAACAAATAAAATAAATCGCTGACGTATTACCAAAGTTCACATATGAGCCAAACATATCTAGTTGAATAAACGGTAAGACGAGTAGCAACAAAAAGGTAATGCCAATTGTATAACTAGCTGAAAGCATAGTTGTTGAACCCAATATACTTAACAAGATCATTACAATTGTCAATACGATAATTGTTTCTACCGATATCACAATACCAAATAATAAAGCGAGAGCTGATAAGATGATGCTAAACAAAAAAGAAATAGTAAATGTACGTCTGCCTTCAGCAAACAAACTATATAATTTAGTGCCAAATTGAAATCTTTCTCTACGAATTCTGCGATAACCAGTTAAAATGAATAATAGAAATGTCCAATACAGTAAAGGATTGGAGAAAAATCTCCCAATTCCTTTTACTGCTTCAATTAACCATATCTCCAGCATCATCATTCACCCCTCTTTTTATGTCATATTTATTTATATAATTCTTCTAATGCTTTTTGCATTTGTAAATCTTTCTCACCGCTTCGAATGGCTTCAATGACTTTTGTCTCAATTGCATAAGCCGTCTTTTCATCCAATTCTCCAGTTTCTTTTAAATCATGATCCTTTTGAAACTTCATGACAGTTTGTTTTGTCTGTTTATCAAAATATCCGTCTTTACGTTTCGTGTCATATCCGATTCCCGACAACATTACTTGCGCATTTTTAATCTCTTCGTTTGTATCATCTTGTTTGAATGTTTTTTCAATGTGAATTGGATTTGAATAAAAGAATTCTGGTTGTTCCTGCTCTATTGTTGGTTCAATGCCTACTTCATTAATCCAATTCCCTTTAGGTGAAAGCCATTTGTAAAATGTTAACTTAATTGTACTTTCTTCATTTTTATTTCCAATCGGAACAGCTTGCTGAACCGTTCCCTTCCCAAAGCTTGTTGTCCCAACAATATCGTATCCTATTTCTTTCATTGCAACCGCCAATATTTCAGAAGCGGAAGCACTACCTTCATCAATTAATATACTGATTGGATACGGTTTTTTCTCTTTTAAATTCGTATAATATTTATCATTCTTACCTTGACCATCTTCAATTTGTAAATAAGGTATATCTTTTGGCACGAAAGACTGCAATATTTCTTCCACAGAATCTAATAAACCACCTGGGTTTCCACGTACATCAATGACAAGTCCATCTATACCATCTTCTTCTAAAGAACTTAATGAGTCGTTAAATTCTTTTGCTGTTGTTTCCGAAAAAGAGGTTAATTCGATAATCCCTGTTTTTTTGCCATCTACTTCTTTCAATTCATGGTAGACGGTCTCAATTGGAATATCGTCACGGATAATTGTTATTTTAAACGGCTTAGAAGCACCTTTTCTTTCAACGGTTAGAACAACTTCTGAACCCTTCTTTCCTCGGATTTTCTCAACTGCTTCGTTTAAATCTAGACCCTCCAAATCCTCATCATCGACTTCTAAAATATGGTCGTTTGGACGTAACCCTGCTTTTTCAGCTGGAGAATCTTTAATTGGTGCAACAATGGTAACTTTGCCTTCTACCATACTCACCTCTGCACCAATGCCTTGGAAAGAGGATTGTATTTGTTCATTAAATCGTTCCATCGCTTCTGCATTCATATAGGAACTATACGGATCCTCTAGAGTTTCTAACATCCCTTGGATTGCCCCTTCAAGTAATTGATCCTCTTCCACATCCCCTACATAATGCTGCTCAATTAACTCATATGCTTCCTTAATTGTTTTTAAATTTTCATCTAATTGATTATCACCACTATCTTTGACAAAAGGGATTTCTACTTGTTCAGTTGTATTCATGCTTGGCTGCAATACTTTTAATCCAGTAAAAGCCCCTAGAAATCCTACAGCAAAAGTTATTACGATAAAAATAATTAAATCACGTTTTTTAAATGTCATTCTTCCACCTCAAATGTTGTGAAAAATCATTACTTTCTATAGTTTACCATAAAGCATCGTTTTGTTCCTATAATCTTTTACTCCGATTATAAATGATGAGATAAATACAGTGATACAATATTATACTTACCGTTTATTCCATTTAATGATGAATCGATCCCTTTCATCGTAAATAAAAGAAAGGACGTTGGGACATAAGCTAGAAAGAGTTATTGAAACACGAATAATTACGTTTATAATAGTCGCTACAGAAATATATTTCGCTTCCGCCAGCGCTGATAAGCCTCCTGCCCCGGCAAGGGGTATGCAGACGTTGCCCGCAAAGGGCGGTTTTAGTCTGTAATCTTTCGATATTTGTCGCCTTTCAGTGTCTTATCGAGGCTTTTCTTCTGGCAGGAGTCTCCGTATATTTCCTTCGCTAACTTGAAATATTGTTCGTGTTTCATATCTACTATTTCGTTTTGTCACAACCTCTCTTCGTAAATAAAAGAAAGACACTACACATTATGATGTGAAGTGTCTCCTATCTATATTTTATTATAGTTTACGGTAAATATCCCATTGGGTTTGTAGGATTTTTGTATCCACCCGGATGTACTTCAAAATGCAAATGGGGTCCCGTAGAGTTTCCAGTATTTCCAACTGTTCCAATTTGTTGTCCTTGACTTACACTTTGCCCCGGTGAAACGGAGATGCTGTTTAAATGTGCATATAATGTCGTGGTAGATCCATGAGAAATCATGATTGTATTCCCATATCCATTCATCCAACTCGCATACGCAACAACTCCTGCTGCAGGTGCTTTAACTGGCGTTCCTGTTGGTGCAGCAATATCGATACCGTTATGCATTTTACCGACTTGTCCAGTTATCGGGTGAATTCTTGGACCAAAACCAGATGATAATCTACCTGATGCAGGCCAAATAAATCCACTTTGACTTACTGAAGATGAATTGTCGGTAGGTGAGCTTGAATTGTTTCCACCTGTTGAACTGTTACCACTAGAACCAGAGCTACTAGATTGATTTGCTTGTTCTTTCGCTAATCTTTCTTGTCTTTCTCGTTCCTCTTGCTCTAATCTACTTTTCTCAGACTCTGCTAATTTCTTTGCTTCTTCTATAACACTAGCTTGACTAGCAATAAGTTGTTGTTCCTCATCTAGACTTAAATTATAATCTTCGAGTTCTTCATATTCTTGTTCAAGTTTAGATTGTAACTTTTCTTTTTCAGCTTTTTGTTCACTCAATTGTGTTTTTAACGCTTCTAAATTTGCTTTTTGCTCTTCTTGTTTTTCTTTTTTCGCTTCAACATCGGCTTTCTTCTCTTCAACTTCGGCTTGCTTCTGTTCAAGAGCTAATTGATCTGCTGCTTGTTCTTCCATAATATTTTTATCTTGATCCATGATCGAATTTACTGCAGAAGATCGAGAAATTAGATCATTAAAGTTTTGAGATCCTAAAATTACTGTTATGTATTTTACGTTACCACCATTTTCTTGGATGGAACGAAGTCGTTCTCTTAACAACTCTTCTCGCTTACGGATTTTCTCCTCGAGCTCTTTTATTTCCGCTTTTAGCTGTTTGATTTCTTCTTCTAGCTGTTTAATTTCTTCATTAGTTGCATTAATCTCTTGCTCTTTTGTTTGGATGTCAGCCTCGGTAGTAGTTAAATCATTCGTTATTTTATTCATCTGTTCTTCAACCGATTTTTGGCTATCTAAATTCTCACCCATTTTACTTTCAACGTTCTTTTTATCAGACTTGATATTATTTTCTTTATCCTGTAGCTTGTTTCGTTCCTGTTCAAGCTCTTTTATTTCCTTATCTACCTCATTAATTGAGGCAGCTTCAATAACAGAATGATTGACAACTGACGTAGCAATAACCACAGTGACCAATAAACCTACTAACCTATGCTTTTTCATTTTTGTATCCCCTCTTACTGTGCTAATTTCATATAATCCCATTCCATTAAAGAATTAATATACAATCCAAAAACTTTTAAACTTGAACCACCCTATTTAGCGGGTATCAAGCTTTACTCAAATGATTGTTAGTAAAACATTTGACATGCCCGACCATAAGTTGGTCACAGTAAAACATGACCAACTTTTTTCCAATTCATTGCCATACCATTCGGATAGTACGTAAAAATGTTCATTCTAGTTTAAAAATATATAATTATGAAATTGGTTTTTCCAATTAAACTTTCAAGAATTTCCTTACACTCATACCACTGCCCCACATTCCAATAACTGCTCCAATTAATAAAACAACTCCTGAAATTTGCCAAACAAAAGGACTATATGGAAGTAGTTGGACAAAATGGAAGGAAGTTTGTCCACTAATATTTATTAACAAATAGTAATAACCAGTTGCGATTATTGCAATCGGTATAATTGATCCCATAATACCGAGTAGCAGCCCTTCAATAAAGAATGGCCATCTAATAAAGCCGTTCGTTGCACCTACTAATTTCATAACCCCGATTTCTTTACTACGAGCCATAATTGTAAGTTTAATAGTATTTGAGATTAAAAATACAGCTGTTAAAATAAGGCCAATAATTAAGGCAAGACCTATTGTTCGAGCATAATTATTAAACTTAAATAATTGAGGCACTACTTCTTGACCGTAAATCACTTTATACACATTATCTAATTTTTCTATTTTTGCAGCGATTGCTTCGGTGTCTTGAGGATTAGCTGCTTTGATAATATACGCATGGTTTAATGGGTTATCCTGTTCAAAGAGTGCCCAGGCTTCCCCTTCTTCTCCCATACCTTCTACAAGTCCTTGCAACTCATCATCTTTCGAAGAAAATCGCATCGTATCTATTCCGGAAATACTGTCTATTTCTTCTCCAAGTGTTTTGATTTCTTCTTCATCAGTTGTTAGCTCAATTAATGCTTTTATTTCGACATCTTCTTCTACTTTATTTGCCATTTCATTGATATTAAACATTAGCGCTAGAAATGCCCCTACCAGAATCAGCGTAACCGTTACTGCACCAATAGAAGCAACTGACATCCAACCATTTCGAAATATATTCTTCGCACCCTCACGGAAATGTCGTTTCAACGTATTAAATTTCATACCCATAATCCCCTTGATCTTCGTCTCTGACGATAATTCCATTTTCTATAGCGATTACACGCTTTTTAATTGTATTAACTATTTCTTTACTATGTGTCGCCATGATAACCGTTGTTCCTCTTAAATTAATTTCTTCTAAAATCCTCATAATACTCCAAGAGGTTTCGGGATCTAAATTCCCGGTCGGTTCATCTGCAATAACGATTTTTGGTTGATTTGCGATTGCTCGTGCAATCGAGACACGTTGCTGTTCCCCACCCGATAATTCTGTAGGAAATGAACGAGCCTTATTCTTTAAACCTACTAAATCTAAAACTTCCATTACTCGATCTCGAATGTGACGTGGCGAAGCTTCAATTACTTCTAGAGCAAATGCGACATTTTCATAAACAGTTAGCCTAGGAAGTAATTTAAAATCTTGGAAGACGACTCCAATTTCTCGTCGTAAAAAAGGTACTTCTTTATTCTTCATATCATTTGTTTTAATGCCTTTAATAGTAATTTCGCCTTTCGTCGGTACTTCCTCACGATAAATCAGCCTAATAAATGTTGATTTACCTGCACCACTAGGTCCTACGATATAGACAAATTCCCCATGCTCAATTCTTATATCGATCCCATTAATTGCCGTAACACCATTCGAATACGTTTTATAGACATCTTTCATAATAATCATCTATTTATTCACCTTCATCAAATAATAATAACGAGTTATGTATGTAAAACTAACATATTTCTACAAATTCACTAACAGTTATATATAGCATAACATAAAACTACAGTATTTTTACCTATAAAATTATTACAATTATATTTCAAATATATCTATTTAATATAACGTAATAACGATAACTCTTAAATTAGGTACAATGTCAGGGGAGAAACATAGGGTTATTTGTAATAATAGAGGGAAAAGTTGGCAGAAGTGTGAACGATACTAATTAAAGTGAATCAGGCCATACGGAATGTAATTTTGAAGAAATTTTATTATTTAAAAATAAGTACTCATAAACTCTACTTATTGACGTACATAAATCAATTACGAGTGTTTTAAGCAAAAATAAAAAAGCTTGTCCTCTCGAATTGAGATTCACAAGCTTTTTTCGATGTTGGAAGCTTTACTTATGCTGCGCTAACCATTCTGCCACTTGATCAGCATCTTCTCCTGATAGTAATCCACCTGGCATAGAACCTTGACCATTTTCGATAATGTTTTTAATATCCTCTGCTGAGTGATCTGCACCAACTTTTTCCAATGATGGTCCAACTCCTCCAGAAAGGTCTTCACCGTGACAACTTGCACAGCTCTTCTTATACGATTCTTCTGCAGCAGCTGTATCTACAGTTCCACCTTCATTAGCAGGTTCTTCAGTTCCTCCATCGTTGTTTTGGGCTGGTTCATTTGCATTGTCATTTGCACCACCACAAGCGCCTAGCACTAGCAGCGTTCCAAATAGAACCGCCATTAAGCCTTTTTTCATAAAAATCCCCCTCACAAAGTTAGTATCAGTAATATTATAACCCAATAGTTATCATTTAAAACAGATTCTCAAAAGAAGTCATTAATTTGTCTTATTTAAAACATATTATTACTATTTATCCAATCTGTGAGCGTAAATATGCATCAATAAAAATGTCAATATTTCCATCAACTACACTATGCACATTACCTACATCTACATTAGTACGGTGATCCTTTACCATGGAATATGGGTGAAAAATATAGGATCGTATCTGACTTCCCCAACCAATTTCCTTCTGTTCACCACGAATTTCAGCAAGCTCTTGTTCTTTTTTCTCGATTTCTAATTGATACAATTTTGATTTTAACATTTTCATTGCATGTTCCCTGTTCTTAATCTGGGACCTTTCAGATTGACATGTAACAATTGTATTAGTTGGGATATGGGTAATCCTTACTGCGGAATCAGATGTATTTACATGTTGTCCTCCTGCTCCACTTGAACGATACGTATCAATTTTTAAATCATCGCTATTAATTTCAATTTCTACGTCGCTATCTAATTCTGGAGAAACATCACATGATACAAATGAAGTGTGGCGCCTTCCAGAAGAATCAAATGGTGAAATTCTCACTAGGCGGTGAACTCCTTTTTCAGCTTTTAAATACCCATAAGCATTATGTCCTTTTATAAGCAAAGTAACACTCTTTACACCTGCTTCATCTCCAGCAAGATAATTTAATGTTTCAACTTTAAAGTCTCTACTTTCTGCCCAACGTTGGTACATCCGTAATAAAATACTTGCCCAATCTTGTGATTCTGTACCCCCAGCACCGGGATGTAATTCCAAAATTGCATTGTTTTTATCATACGGCTCGCTTAATAACATTTCCAATTCAAATTCTTTAACTTTATGACGAAGCTCGTTTACCGTTTCCGATAAATCGGACAAAAGTTCTTCATCATTCTCTTCTTTTACGAGTTCATACATAACATTGGCGTCATCCATTTCATCGGCCATTGATTGAAAATTATCCACTTTACTTTTTAACCAATTGGATTCATCAATCACCTTTTGTGCATCATCATGATTATCCCAAAATGTAGGTTCTGCCATTTTTTCTTCGAGCTGTTTTATTTGCTCTTTCTTATGGTCCAGGTCAAAGAGACCCCCTAAATTCATTAATTCGCTGCTCAATCTTATCTAATTCTTGTTTGATTTCTATCAGTTCCATCATTACACCCCTACTTATTTCGTAATTAATTGGAAGCAAAAAAGCAAGCGCCTCCTAATAATACGTTGTGTCTCATATCGATGACACCCCACCTAAGATGTCATCGATCTCGAAATTACATAAACAGTTCTCTCATAGTGATATAAAAAGTTATCAATATATTAACGTCCATGACATTGCTTATATTTTTTCCCGCTACCACATGGACAAGGGTCATTTCGACCAATGTTCTCTTTTCGGACAAATGGTTTACGTACTTTCGTCCCTTCCCCTTCTCCACCGCCTGAAACAGCATGTGTATTTTCTACAACAGACTCTCTTTGTAAGTTATTGCGTATTTGAGCTTTCATAATATATTTTGCAGTTTCCTCTTCAATACTTTGAATCATCGCTTCAAACATGTTAAAGCCCTCAAGCTGATATTCTCTTAATGGGTCGTTTTGACCATAAGCTCGTAAATGAATTCCTTGACGTAACTGATCCATTTGATCAATATGATCCATCCATTTTGTATCAACTGTACGTAAAAGGATAACTTTTTCAAACTCTCGCATTTGCTCAGAAGTTAATTCTTCCTCTTTTTCATCGTAACGCTGTTTAATTTGGCCCATAATAAATTCTTTTATTTCTTCAGGGTCTTTTCTATTAATATCTTCTATAGATATATCTTCTGTTTCTAATAAATTTCCATGAGCGTATTCAACAATTGCTTTATAATCCCAATTATCCTCATCTTCATCCTGCGTATGAGTAGCAATAACGTGATCAACAGTAGATTCAATCATCCGCTCAATAATTTCTCTTACATTTTCATCTGAATCAATTACCTCTAAACGCTGTTTATAAATAATTTCACGTTGTTCACGTAAGACATCATCATAAGATAACACTGTTTTACGTGCGTCAAAGTTATTCCCTTCTACACGCTTCTGAGCCGATTCAACCGCACGAGAGACCATTTTACTTTCAATTGGCTGTGTATCGTCCATTCCAAGGCGTTCCATCATATTTTTCAAATTGTCGGAACCGAAACGGCGCATTAATTCATCTTCCATCGATAAATAAAATTGTGACATGCCGGGATCTCCTTGTCGTCCAGCACGACCTCGCAACTGGTTATCTATTCGTCTTGATTCATGTCTTTCAGTACCAATTACAGCTAAACCACCAAGTTCTATTACACCTTCACCAAGTTTAATGTCTGTACCACGGCCAGCCATATTCGTAGCTATAGTTACTGCACTTTTTTGGCCAGCATTTTCAATAATTTCTGCCTCACGATAATGATTTTTAGCGTTTAAGACGTCATGCTTAACTTTAGCCTTTTTTAATAAGTCTGAAATATGTTCAGATGTCTCTACTGCAACGGTTCCTACTAGCACCGGCTGACCAGTTTCATAGCGCTGTTTAATTTCTTCTACAACTGCACGGAATTTGCCATCCATCGATTTATAAATCATATCAGGACGATCATCCCGAATTATTTCTTTATTTGTAGGGATTGCAATAACATCCATATTATAAATATTACGGAATTCTTCTTCCTCAGTTTTAGCAGTTCCTGTCATCCCGGCTAATTTTTTGTACATTCTAAAATAATTTTGGAACGTGATGGATGCGAGTGTCATACTTTCATTTTGTATTTGAAGACGCTCTTTTGCTTCAATTGCTTGGTGAAGCCCATCACTATATCGGCGTCCTTTCATTAGTCTTCCCGTAAACTGGTCAACGATAACGACTTCGCCTTCTTCAATTACATAATCTGTATCACGATGCATAGAAACATGCGCTTTTAATGCTTGGTTAATATGATGCGTCAAGGACACATTACTTAAATCAAATAAATTTTCAATATTATAATACTTTTCAGCTTTGTTTATTCCCTCTTCTGTAAGTTGCACACCTTTTGTTTTTTCATCATACGTGTAATCTGTCTCTTTATTTAATGTAGAGACAAAAGAATTAGCCTGCTGGTAAAGATTCACTGACTTTTGTGCGCTGCCTGAAATGATTAACGGCGTACGAGCTTCATCAATTAAAATTGAGTCGACCTCATCAATAATAGCAAAGTTTAATTCACGTTGAACCATTTGTTCTTTATAAAGCACCATATTATCACGCAAATAGTCAAATCCAAATTCATTATTTGTCCCGTACGTGATATCACATTCATAAGCGGCTTTTTTCTCTTCTTTTGACATACCACTAATGTTTAAACCTACTGTTAAACCTAAAAATTCAAACAGTTGTCCCATCTCACTTGCATCTCGGTCTGCGAGGTATTCGTTTACGGTAATGATATGAACACCTTTCCCTGTAATTGCATTTAAGTAAGCTGGCATAGTAGAAGAAAGTGTTTTCCCTTCCCCTGTTTTCATCTCTGATATGTTTCCTTCATGTAAAACAGTGGCTCCTATTAATTGAACGGCAAATGGACGCATGCCTAATGCTCTTTTTGCTGCTTCTCTTACCACTGCGTATGCTTCAACGAGCATATCATCTAAACTTTCACCATTTTGATATCGCTCTTTGAACTCCTCCGTCATCGTTTTAAGCTCTGTATCTGAAAAAGCTTCATATTTTTCTTCTATTGCTTCTATTTGATCAACTGTCTTTTGTATACGATTTAATTGCCGTTGATTTCCATCTCCGAAAATTTTTTTTAACAATTTCACCATTTTAAACGCTCCTCAACTTCGTATTCCATTATATAAATACGTCCACCTTACATAATACCACTATTCAAATATAGATGACAACTAGAGAACTGTTTATACTATTTCCTAATTTAATATAATTTAAAAAAGAGTAGTATGAAGATTACTACTCTTTTTAACGATGGAAGACATCATTTGAGGATGATTTGGAGGGAATTCAGTTATTTGGTAAGTGATGTTCTTTCTAAAGTTTCTTGTTTTATTTGTATTTCAGAAATCCGATGATTTGTTGCCGCAATAATTCTTACTAACTGAACGACTGTGTCTTCCTGTTGCTGTACTTTTTTTACTAATTCTTCAAATGTCATTTCCTTTTTCATCACAACCCCCTCCGATGTAACTGATTATCTTAGTTATACCACAGGGTTAGTTAGAACGTCTAATTGCTAATTTTTAATTTTATCGTACAAAAAAAGCAATATCTACACATTTTGCATGAATTCTTTTACATAAATAAATACAAAATTGCTTTTTGCCTCATTTAATGATAAAATTTTGAGTTTTTTATGAAAATTTCGACAAATTTGGACAATTTGCAATTTAAGTAATTTCACATACTGATTTGACCTTAAAATACATGGAAAGGTGATTACCTTTTAATCTTCTCACTAACAATTTATGAATATTTTTACACACAGTTATTATGCAAAAGGTGTTAGTTCCACCTTTATTCACACTGTTTTTTACTCTATATCGTTTCATCCTATAATAAATCTATACACAAAAAAAGACAGCCCAATAAGGCTGTCTTTCATTAGTTCGTAGGTTCGATTAAACCATACTTTCCATCTTTTCTTTTGTAGACAACATTCGTGTCGTCCGTTTCAGCATTTGTAAAGACGAAAAATGCATGTCCTAACATATCCATTTGTAATATTGCTTCTTCTGAATCCATCGGTTTTAAATTAAATCGTTTTGTACGAACAATTTCGATATCATCATATTCTTCTTGATTATCTTTCGCTTCTTGTTCCAATTCCGCAAAAATATGTTTTGGAGCACCTTTTTGACGGAATTTACGATTTACTTTTGTTTTGTATTTTCGAATTTGTCTTTCTAATTTATCAACAACTAAATCAATAGCTGCATATAAATCAGCATGTTGCTCTTCTGCACGTAACAATAAATCTGTCATAGGAATAGTTACTTCAATTTGTTGTTCGTCATTATAGACACTTAGGTTCACATGAACATCAGATGTCGGTGGTGTATCAAAATATTTATTAAGCTTACCAATCTTTTTTTCCACATACTCACGTATAGGGGGTGTCACCTCAATATTTTCACCACGAATGTTGTAATTCATATAAGTGTCCTCCTTTTTATTTGTAAATCTTATTATACTACTTTTCCACATTAATTTACCATATAAACAAAGGTAAATTATTAACAAAATAGTACAATTAAGATTTAACTTCCTTTCATATAAGATACCATGTTATCAATTATTTTCAATAAAAAAATTATTTTATTACGTCTTATTTTCTCTATAAAGAAAGAGTCACATCCCAATTATAAAATTGAGATATGACATATTCTAATCTTAACTTATTTCCATTTCCAATTCTTCTACTCTTTTTTCGACATATTTAGTATCCTTGTGAGCAAAGTAAGTTTCAGCTTTTTCAACGATTACAGCAGCATTATATTCAGGAATTCCTGCATACTCTTCATAGACACCTTTAGGAATTAACGGATTTCCTTCTGGCCAATGGACTTCGATGTTCCCCTCTCTAATCGGAACAAACTTAGCCCTGCCATTGAATGTACCATATTTATTGTAGACGACAATTGCGTCTCCTTCTTCAATATCGTGTTTTTTACCATCTTCTTCATTCATTAAGACATCATAACGATCCGCGTTATTAAATGGATCTTTTTCACCATAAATCATCGAATTAAACTGTTTCCCTCTTCTTGTCGTGACATAAAAGTGGCCTTCTGGTTTACGCAACTCCGGAATTTCTACCGGAATAAGATTTCCTTTTCCGTCTGGTGTCGGGCAAACTCCCCCTTCACACAGCCAGGCTCCTCCCCATTGAAAAAGATCCCCGTTTTCCTTTAAATGCTGGATACCATCGTAATTCGGTGCTGTTTTTCCTATTTCATCACGAACCTCATAAGCGTCTTTAAATTTTATTAATTCTTCATCTTCAGGTTTTACACGTTTTGCTAAGTCAACATAGATCTCCCATTCCGATCTAGCTTCTTCAATTCGTGGACCTTTAATTTCTGGAGAAAAATAGACCATTCTTTCTGTCGAAGTAGACGTTCCTCCACCAGGTTGTTCGTAACGTGTCATTGCAGGCAATACAATTACCGCTTCTTTTGCATCTACGAAGGTCGATGTATTAAAAATTATATCTTGGTGAACACGGATGTCTACACTTTCTAGACATTTTTTAACAAAGTCTGGCTCAGGCATCGTCTCTAAAAAGTTACCACCAGACATATAGTATAATTTCAATTTACGTTCGTGGTCTTCAGGCAATAAAGCATTTTCCAATGAAACTCCTACTATATCTCCTTGCCATGTTGGTATGTCAAAACCCCAAACTTTTCCAACACGCTTCCTACCTTCATCATCCATCGCTCCGCCAGGTAATGAAAATGGATCAGCACCCATTTCTCCTGACCCTTGAACTCCGGAATGACCGCGGATTGGCATCAAACCACAGTGTTCACGTCCTAAAAAACCTCTTAATAATGCTAAATTTGCAACTTGGGAAACATTATCCGTGCCGAACCGGTGTTGCGTAAGTCCCATCGACCAAACAAAAACAGCAGAATTTGATTTTGCCAGCAATTTTGCAAGTTCACCCATCCGTTCTCGCGAAAGACCAGATGATTTTTCTAGTTGCTCCCATTCATATCTTGTTACTTTCTCTCTTAACTCTTCTAATCCATTTACATGCTTCTCTACAAAAGCATAGTCAATTGCTGAACCTTTTTCCTCTTCTTCCATTTCAAACCAATGTTTCATAATCCCATGCATAAAAGCAATATCTCCACCGATATTTACCTGGTAGACATCATCAGCAATTTTCGTACCAAACAAAGCCGACTCAGGGATAGAAGGAACCCAATAGTTATCCATGGATGGTTCATAATAAGGGTTAATAATAATAATTTTGGTTCCTTTACGTTTTGCTGCATACATATACTTTGTTGAAACAGGTTGATTGTTAGCAGCCACAGATCCCCAAAATACAAGCACATCAGTACCTATCCAGTCTTTATAGTTACAACTGGAAGCACCAATTCCGACTGATCTAGTTAATGCCGTCTTTGAAGGTGAATGACAAATACGTGAAGCATTATCTATATTATTCGTTCCTAAAAATCTAGCAACTTTCCCTGCTACATAATAAGATTCATTCGTAATCCCTCTTGACGTTAAATAAAATGCATACTGTTTTGGGTCAATTTTTTTGATTTTCTTAGCAATAGTATCCAATGCTTCATCCCAAGAAATTCGGCTAAATTTCCTATCACCCGGCTTTCGGATTAATGGATACGGAATCCGACCTAATTTCCGGAGTTCTGTACTGTCCATCTTCCTTAATTCATCAATATCTGCATGAATAATATCTTCTTTCATTGCCTTCATTGTATTTAAGCGTAAAACATTCAGCCGTGTAGTACAGAGATGGGGCCCAGCCAATGTCTGATCCTTTAGCCCCTGAACCCCTAAAGCGCAGCCATCACAGACTCCCTGTGTAATTATTCTCGTCGCATATGGTAAATTGTCTTTGTTTTCCCATACAACTTTCATCGTATCTCTAATATGATGTGGTTTTATTTTTGTAATACCAAAAGGAACCTTACTTACCCACAGGCTTGGGTCAGGCTTTTTTGATAATTTGATTGGCCCTGTATGTTTTGTTTTAGCCACAAAATATCCCTCCGTTTCGAATGATATAAAAAAGAGCGATATATCAAGTTACTTCCAAGTCTATACTATTCTTATGAAAAAATGAAGCTAATTTCATAGATTCGTTTTTTCTCTGAGTCTATAAAAAGCTCAACGGTTACTCCTTGACATACCATTACGGCATAAAGTACATAGAGATTAAGCTTTTGACGCTACACCCGATACTTGAGGATCTCTTTTCGCTTGGTTTTGCTGTAAACGTCTAATATCTGCCCGAATCCATATAGAAACAAACAAGGCGACTGCAAACAGTACCCCAAAGATCGTCATCGTCATATTATAACTGTTCGTAAGGTCATATATTCTGGATAAGAGTATAGGTCCTACAACTCCTGCTAAAGCCCAAGCAGTAAGGATATAACCATGTATAGCTCCTAGTTGCTTCGTTCCAAATAAGTCGCCGATATAAGCAGGAACTGATGCAAATCCTCCACCATAACATGTTAAAATGGAAAAAAGTAATATCTGAAATAAAATCGGATTTGTCGCATAAGGCAAAGCGAAGAAAGCAATTACTTGGATGACGAAAAAAGCTGTATATACATTTGGTCGCCCGATATAGTCCGAAAGCGATGCCCACCCTAGTCTACCAGCACCATTAAATAGTCCAAGCACCCCGACCATTGCTGCCGCCGCAATTGCTGTCATACCCGTAATTTCTTGGGCCATCGGTGAAGCAACCGCTAAAATTGCAATACCGCAAGTAATATTAATAAACAACATGACCCATAACATCCAAAAACGTCTTGTTTTTACCGCTTCATTTGCTGTTAATTGAGACAAATCAGCTTTAATTTTTTTCGTACCATTTTGTTGACTTTCAATAAAACCTTTTGGTGCCCATCCTTCCGGTGGTGGAGCTAAATATTGTGCAGAAAGAATCATAACTACAAAATAAATAATTCCTAAAATATAAAATGTACTCGATATACCTACACTTTCAATAAGCCCTGCTGCTGCCGGCCCACTAAGTAATGCTGCAAAGCCAAAACCCATAATAGCTAGTCCCGTTGCAAGTCCACGTCTGTCAGGAAACCATTTTACAAGAGTAGAAACAGGAGCTATGTATCCTATACCTAGGCCAGTACCTCCAATTACACCATAAAATAAATATAATAAGGCCAACGATTCAAATGATGTAGCTAATCCTGACCCTGCTACACCTACACCAAAAAATGTAGCTGCAAGCATTGCAGATTTTCTAGGTCCTTGCTTTTCAACAAAACGCCCCATAAAAGCAGCCGATGTACCTAAAAAGAAGATAGCGATACTAAAGGCAAGTGATATTTGCGTCGTATCCCAACCATATTGATTGACCATTGGATTCGTGAAAACACTCCAAGCATATGCCGAACCAATAGATATGTGAATACCTACTGCCGAAGCAGCAATAAGCCAACGATTTTTAACCTTTTGCATGTAATTCCTCCTTAAAAAAGTGATATTTTATAGAAAGAGGTTGGGATAAAATAGTAGATATGAAACACGAACAATATTTCAAGGTAGCGAAAGAAATATACGGAGACTCCTGCCAGAAGTAAAGCCTCGATAAGACACTAAAAAGGCGAAGCCTGAAGGTGCTTATCAGCGTTGGCGGTAAAGGAGACACTGTGAAAGCAAGCGATAGTGCGGCTTGGACAGATGTCGCTCTTATGCCAGTGGTTAAAGCGGAGTATATTTCTGTAGCGACTATTATAAACATAATTATTCGTGTTTCGATAACTTTTTCTAGCTTATGTCCCAACCTCATTCATACCTTTTATTTTGAAGAGACTTTTTACGGGTCAAAAACCTTTCACATTCATTGCTCTTGTATGCATTTTGTTCCGTAGATGTCTAGAATGTGCAAGTGTATATGTACAAAAACAATCAATTTTTAAAATTTAATTTAATTGCAATCATAACATGTAAGCGATTTCAATTCAACGAGATTTTTAATTATTATCTGAATGTATAAAATATATTATATTTTTTGCTCCATCGTGTATAACAAGATCATTTACACTGTAATGTATAGATAGAAAAATCCGAACGAATTCAAATGTACAGAACAAACTTGAATTCTAGTTCGGATTACTTGATGAATGAATCTATTATTGTTTTCGGTCTAAATACATACCATCTGTCGTTTTAATCGGACCATATGGATTAATATAAGAACGATTTAACTTTTTTTGTTGTTTAACTTGTTTCATATCTTCTTTTACCTGGGAATATAATGCATCCATTTTCACTTTAATCTGTTCATTTAATTGAACAACTTTTTGTCCAATCTCTTCTTCATCTTCTGTATAAGGCCCTTTTATTTGCTCGATGATCGTTTCCCGTTTACCAATAAGCTCATCAATCTGCTGAATCGTTTGTTCCCGATTGGTAGCATGTTCATTTTCTAACGCTTGTAAGATAGCTTCGGAAATTTCATATAACTGTTCAAGATTCTTCATTATACTTGTGCACCTTGGACATAGGTGGAAGCTCCTTGTTTCATCACTTCTTTCCACGTGTTTCGGAAATCAGTCACATATGTTAATGCTTCTTCTAAACAGTTTACATCATTTTTAATATTCCCTTGTTGAAGTTGAAAATGAATATATTCATATAATGGAAGTAATTGTTTAGAAATTTCAATTTCTTGATCAAGTGTTAACATTAATTCCTGAATTATATCTTGTGCTTTTTGGATATTTGTATTTTTTGCTTCATAATTTTTTTCATTAACCGCTTTTATCGCTTGATTAATAAACTTAATACATCCATTATAAAGCATCATCGTTAGTTGTGGTCCTGAAGCAGTGTTCACCGCATTGTTCTGATATGTTTGGAATTGTTTTGACATCATAATAAATTCACTCTCCTACATTTGTAAGTTGTCACTTACATTCCACCACCAAATTGAGAGAATAGATAAGATGATTGCTGATTAAGATTAGAGATAGCTTTTTCCATTTGAGTAAATTGGTTCCAATACCTTTGCTCAACTTGAAGCATTCTTCGTTCAAAATCAGAAATTCGCTCATTCATTTCCTTCATTCGTTTACCGATTGAATAATTATCTAATGTATTACCTTCTCGGCCAGCCTGTTTTTCAATTTGACCTTTCACACGGTCAACTGCATTATCAAACCGATTAATTAACCCACGTTCATTTCCTTCTGCATTATTAACAAATAGTTTGTATACATCATCTGGATTTTCTCGAAGGGCTTCTTTTAATTTCTTTTCATCAACTTTTAATTTCCCGCCATCCATATAATCCTCTGTTGTTGTAATCCCAATTTGACTTAGTAACGTATACTCTCCACCGGTTTCTACCTTAGACTGCAAACTTTGTCTAAGAGCATACATCCCATCTCTTAATAGAGATTCATTACGTAAAATACCACTCTTCGCTTTTTCTTCCCATTGCTCGATCTGTTTTTCTGACATTTCAGCTTTTTGTTCATTTGAAAGCGGCTGAAAATCTCGGAAACGTTCTTCGGATTGTGATTTGTTCAGCTTATCAATTGCTTCATTGTATTTGTCAACAAACTTGATAATATTATCAAATGCCGCATCCACATCTGTATCAACCGTGACACGTGAAGTACCGGTTGCTTTAAAATCAAATGTCACACCGTTTAGAGTATAGGAGTTGTCTCGCGACGTCAATGTTAATCCATCATTATAAGAGAATGTAGCATTTTTTGCTCTAACATTATCTGCTAACTGATTATTACTCAATCCCAGAAAATCGGTAAAAAATTCGTTTCCACCTTCAGAAGGCCCAAATTCTATTTCATTTCCATTCTCATTTTCGTTATATTTTCCTGTTCTAGTAGTCTCCAACACCACTTGTTTTGAGGTTTCATCATAAAAAGCACGAACGGTATTTCCGCTAGCTTTTTCAATGTTCTTCAACACTTGTGGTAACGAATCGCCCTCTTCAATCGTTAATTTATGTTCTTGCCGGTCACCTTTTTCATCATAGGTATAGAATGTATGGGTACCTTCAAATGAAGATACATCTTCTGGATTAATTTTACCACTAACCTGCATTTCATTCTTCGCCAATTGAGTAACTTCAATATTATACGATCCATTCGGTGCATTCGAATTCGCTGTTACACCTATGATGCTTTCTTGCGAAGATGTAGCTGATTTTGGCTTATATGTATAAGACATTTTCAAGTCAAACATCATGTTATCAAGATCTAAAAGCGTACTGTTAATTTCCCGAAAAGCATCACGCTTCCATTCTAATATTGTCTGTTGTTGCTTTAAGCGATCTAACGGCATTCTTTCCGCTTCCATTAATTTTTTAACCATTGCTTCAATATCCATACCTGAAGCAATACCACCAACACGCATTACCATTTTATTTCCTCCTTAAATCTTTTCGTCTACTAATAATCCCATATATTCTGTCATTGCTGCATACATATCAAGCATTTTTTTAGGAGGGATCTCCCTGATAATTTCATCAGTAAGAGGATTTACAACTGTAACATAATATTCATGTAAATCTTCATGGAATACAAATTTCAAATTCGTTTGAATCGGATCAATAAAATCATTCAGTTTTTCAACTGTAGATTTTACGTCTCCCCGACTAACTTCCTTTACCGGCATATTGTTAGCTTCTTTATTTAATGGTACATTTTTTTGCTGCGATTGTTTTTTAGATACTTGATCCGGCAATAATTCATTTTGATGATGGATAGCCGATCCGTGATTTGAAATAGTATTCATACTCATGATCATACACTCCTATTCTATTTTCCTATTCTGTTTTCTTATTGTATATATCGGCTAGGCAACAGAATAGTTTAATATAGAAGCTTAACCTTCACTTTCTTTTTCAAAAAGAGTAAATATATCCTTTGGAAGCTTCGCAGCTTCATTGTTTTGGACTTGAATCGCATCATAAATCTCTTTACGATGAATTTCTACTGATTTTGGCGCTGAAATTCCGATCTTAACTTGATCACCTTCAATACCTAAAATTGAAATTTCAATATCTTCACCGATTCGAATAGCTTCCTTTGTTTTGCGCGTTAATATTAACATCGTTAAACCCCTTTCTCTTCCATGGGGAACGAAATAGCGGCCTTCATTTCATATTGATCATATGGCAAAATATACTGTTTTGCCTGCTTGTTTTTCGAGTTGATAATAATTGGGGCTTGTAAGTTAATCGTACTAAGATGAAACGGCTCTTGAATCGTCATAATTGCTAAAATAACAATATTCTTTTCTTCCTGAATATTTAACGAATCAATAATAGGCTCATCCAATTTGAATGTGTAGTTCTTATAATAATAGTGCGGATTCGTCACTATAAATGCTAAATCGGGTGTTTGAATAGATTGTAAGATTTGCATCAGTTCATTCCCAGGAATATCAAGAATAACAAATTTAGTTTCATCGTTAAATCCAGGCAGTCCAGATTCAAATTGAATTATCTTTTCGTCTTCAATTTGAACCTTTCCTAAATATTTTGTATCAATTAGCATGAAATACATCCTTTCTTTACATGCTTTTAAACATACAGATTTTCAAAATCTATTTTTAATTGGGCATACTGTTCTATCGTTATATCTACATTGCCTCTTTGAAAGGTTAATTCCGGTTTCACTACTTGTGCATTAATTAAAGGCTTATTTTCCTGTACGTCAACTTGTAAATCTCCTGGTTCATAAAAAATCTTAACAGCAAAAGGGGAAGGAATATATTTGAAACCTAATGTTTTCATCGTATTGCTTTTTTGATATGCTTGTTCCGCAAACATATCGACATTCTTATGAATGTCAATTAGGCCGGCTCCCTCTTCTGCTCTACGTCCCGTTCCCTCTGATACTGCCCGCATCCCTTCGGCTGCATATTTTTCGTTTAATCGTTTTGTACTCATTAAATTCATTTCTTCCCATGCTTGACTTTGATCAATGGTTAACTTACCTCTAGGAGCTCGAATTGACATATCTGCTTTTGGCTGTTCAATAGACAACTCTGCTTTACCTTGCTTTAATTCAATCTGTGCTGGATTCTGTTTGATTCCAATCCTGGCAAATTGAGACTCCATCCTAATTTGGGGAAATCGCACAAAATCCCTCCTCTCTCATTTAAGAAAGTAAACCCTGTCCAATAATCTTAGACAGGGTACAAGTATTATCTTAAAAAGTCAATTAATGATGGTTGAATAATTTTTGCTCCAGCTGATAATGCTGCACGATGAATCACTTCTTGTGTAAGTAAGTTCGTAACTGCTTCTTCAAAATCCACACCTTCATTTTTCATCATTGTATCTTTAGCAATTATTTCTTGTTCAGCCAAACGATCTTCTATCAATTCTACTCGGTTCATACGTGCACCAAGCTCTGCCCGTCCATTTACAATATTGAGCATGCTTTTGTTTAATGCCTCAATACTATCGTCAATGGTTGCTTCGCCTTCTGCAACATTATCATCATTTTTCAATGCATTAATAAATCCATTAATATTATCAAATAATTCTTGATCAAAAATACCTTCAGGACTTACGTTAATAGGTATTTTAATTCCTTTTGATATTTCTATTTGAACTGGAAAAATTTCATCTAAACCGTCTCCATCACCAAAAGTAACATGATATTTTCCATTTTCATCTGGTGTAGGGTTAATAGGCGGCTTATCTGTATTTGTTCCGTTAAAAATGTACTTGCCATTCACTTTTGTATTAGCTAACTCTACAAGCTGCTCCTGTAATTGCTCTACTTCTTTCATAACACTTATCCGTTCATCTTCACTATATGAACCATTTGCAGCTTGAACCGCAAGATATTCCATGCGTTGGACAGCCTTTGTCGCTTTATCTAATACATCATCAGAATGATCCATCCAGTTCCATGCATCTAAAGCATTTCTTCTAAATTGTTCGACTTCAGTAACTTGTGTACGGTAACCCATCCCTTTCATGGCGATCACTGGATCGTCAGATGGGCGGCTTATTTTTTTACCCGTATATATTTGTGTAAAGTACTTCTCCATTTGGGCTTGACTCTTAAACAGATTATTCAACATATTATTTTGTAACATTGTATGTGTTATTCGCATATACCCTCACCCTATCTTCCGACTAATCCTAATTGATTAATGATTCGATCAATCATCTCATCAATTGCAGTCATATTCCGTGCCGCAGCATTGTATGCATGTTGGAATTTAATTAAATTTGAAATTTCTTCATCAAGAGAAACGGCGCTAACAGACATTCTGGAAAAATCAATTTGTGCTTGTATTATTTCAGTACTTTCCTTCATTTTTCGAGCCTCTTGACCTTTTACACCAAGATCACCAATTAACGAAGCATAAAACTTTCTAGCAGACGTATTGCCAAGTCCATCTAAACTTTGATCAAAGACATCTGCAAGTGCATGAGCATTATCACCATTTTGGCTACCTTTATCTGGATCTCCGGCAGCAATTAAATTCTCATTTTCCAATATGTCGATATTAATAGTAATATTTTCAGCAGTAATCGATTCATCACGATCTGTTGAATTTTTATAGTCATTATCTTCTTGGTTAGCTTTGTTAACAAAAAACTTACTGCCGTTACCATCATTGTCTTCTTCTAAATGTTTCCCACCATGATGTACTCTATTAAATTCATTCGCAAACTCTCTCGCCATTTTATCTAACTCAGCTAACATTTCGGGATAAAGCCCTTTTACAACTCCATTCTCTTCGTACCCATATGATTCTATTAACGCACTGAATGATCCGTCTGATTTCAATATATCTAAATTTTCTAATTCCTGACCGGCTATCGATACACTTGTGATCGGACCTTTTTCATTCGCTCCCGGTTGAACAGAAATTTCATTAACTGCTGAATCTAAATCTTTTCCTGATCTTGCATCAATTAAAAACACGCCATCTGGACTAAGTGAGTTGCCTCTGGAATCGAGAATTTCAATTGATACAAGACCATCTGCTATTTCAAGAGAGCTTTCACTACTAGGAGTACGATGTACTTTAATATTCATATAGTCTGAAAGTTTATCAATTAATCGATCACGCTCATCATATAGATCATTTGCTAACATTCCATGTGGTTCTACCTTTTGAATTTGCTTATTTAATTCATTAATTTGTTTTAGCAAAGAATTCATATCTTTTACTGACACATCAATTTGGTCTTTTAGATCAGACTGAATTGATTGCATACTTTTTGACAGATGATTAAATGTTTCTGCAAGTGCCAAGCCTCTATGAGCAACGACAGAACGGGCACCTGAATTATCCGGATTATCCGCTAAGTCTTGCAATGACTGCCAAAAGCGATCCATCGTTTTTGCTAAGCCATTTTCAGAAGGTTCGTTTAGCACTTGTTCCATTCTGGTTACTGCTTCTTGTTTTTTCTCCCAATATCCTAGTGTGCTATTTTCAGTACGAAATTGAAAATCTAAAAACTGATCTCGTAAACGTTGAATGGTACCTATTTCAACCCCTGTTCCCATTTGACCCGCTCTATTTGGCATACCACGTGATGGATTAGGAAAAGGAGTCGTCGTTTCAAAATTAACACGTTGTCTAGAATATCCATATGTATTTACATTGGCTATATTATGTCCTGTCGTATATAACGCACCTTGTTGAGCAAAGAGTGCTTTTCTTGCAAGTTCTAATCCTTGAAATGTACTCATGTCATATCTCCCTACTTTATTTATGCTTTCGAATCAAATACGGATTGTTTAATCCTTTCCTGCTTGACGGTTTTGTTCGTATAATTAATTGATTGTGCGGATGGTTGAAGCATATCTAATGATAATTGAACAAATTGCATGGATTGTTGAATCAGCTCATTATTCAATTGCTCTGTTTGCTTAAGTTCAATAATACTGTTCGCTAATTTCGTTACCGCTTCGTCTAACCGCTTTTGTTCCTCTTTATTTGTTATATGGTTCATTAACTCACTAACGGTTTTATCCTTCTGTCCAATTCCAATTTCATTAAATACTTGATTTACTAGTTCTTGACGCTTCGTTTCACTTTGTACAATCGCTTGTAATTGCTTTCTTTCTTGCATAAGCAATTTAGAAAAGTTATCCATATCACCTGATTTAATTTGTTCTGTTTTACTTTTGGATATAGAAATCAGCATTTCATGGTGTTCCGTTAATTCATCCAAATTTGTTAATAATTTCTCTGTATGAATAATAATAACCTCCCCTACTGTTTCGACCAAAAACTATTCATTTTCTGGGCGGTTTTCTCGTAGTCAATTTTGTATTCACCTGATTGAACAAGTTTTTTTAATTCGGCTATACGCTTTGCACGATCAACCGAATGTTTCTCATTCATTTGCATCTTTTTTGCTGCATCTGAAATGTTAAGTTGGTCTTTTTGGGTATCATTTTTCTTAATTACTTGCTTCTGTTGTTGACTTTTATATGCATTTATTAAAGGATTTGGCCCTTGAATTTTCATTTAAACTACCTCTTTCCTTTGAAATTACCGTTCAAAATCTCCTACTAATACTAATATCGGATAAAGACTTTAATTATTAAATTAATAAATTTATTAACTAGCTAAAGTCATACGATTACCGACTAATGATAAGAGTAAAAAACTATTTGTTACCTTTTTGCATTATATAGTAAATGGATTCATGTTGACTTTTCCTTCTCTTTTCTGCTATTTCCTCCATTTGATTATGATGTTTTAATTGGGTTTTAATTGTATCTGTGCAATTATAGCAAAGCTTTCCTTCTACAATTCCAGCCTCACATTTTTCACAAGGATAAGATAGCTTCGGAAATTGTGAAGCCCGAAGTCTATTTTCTTTCATAAATTTGATAATCAAATCTTCTTCCACTTTGGTAGCTTCTACAATTTCAGCCATCGTTGCTTCACGGTTTTTTCTTTTTGTCAAATAGCGATATACAGTTTGAAATGCTTGCTCTTCTTCTTGATAACATGCTTGACAAATATCTCTAATTGTTTTTGCAAATACTACACCACAACGCTCACAGTTACCTAATTTACTCATGAGTATCACCCGTTCAACTTGTTTTTTATAGTATAGCATAACGTGCTAAAAATTTAGCCTCGAATCAATGTATATGCATAAATTTTCGGACATCCATTTCCTTTCAGCAAATGTGCTGCATGACGTAACGTTCTTCCAGTTGTATATATATCATCGACCAAGACAACGGGTTTGTTAATAGATTCTTTTAAATAGAAAGGATTTTTTGTATTCATTCGTTGAATTTTACTCTTCTTAGCTTGTTTTTCACTATGATGTCGTTCTAATAAGAGTGATGGAGAAGGATGAATAAAAGAGGCTAATTCTAATGCTTGGTTAAAGCCGCGTTCCTTGCTTCTTTCGTCACTAAGTGGAATAGGAACGATTTTAACATGTTTAATCTTTTCACTGAATTTTTGTTTAAATTGCTTTGCAAATAGCTGACGGAAGATTTCTCCCAAAATGTAGTCGCCTTGATATTTCCACCTTATCATTACTTCTTTCATAAATGAGTTATACGAAAATAATGAGACATTTTTACTTAATGGGTCTTCATCATTATATATGGACTTCCAGCTTGTACAATCGTCGCAAATTTCTCCGTAAAACGGACGTGAACATTTACGACAAACAGGACCCTTTATTTTTTCAATTGCATTTTTACAAACCTGGCAAACATTAACTTGTGCCTGAGGATTAAAAACTTCTGTCCAATGAACTTGTACTATTAATTGCGCATCACACCACAAACAGTTTGTCATTCTACTCTCCTTTCATCCATAGAGTACTATTTATATTTTTTGCTCGTTGATTCATTTGTTTAATTGAACGGATAGAACGCTTCATTGCATTTGTTTGGCCATTATGAAAAAAAACAACTTCTCCCGACGGGTCTTTTGGGCTTCGTCCGGCTCGTCCTGAAACTTGGACAAGGGCAGCTTCATCAAACACTTGATGATCTGCATATAAGACAGCAACGTCAACTGAAGGAAAAGTTACACCTCTTTCTAATATGGTCGTTGTTATTAATACAAAAATGTAATTTTTACGAAAAGCAATTACTTTTTCTTCTCTTTTTTTGTCTTCTGCATGCACAGATTGTATTTGAGATGGCATTTTTATTATACTTTCTTCAAAAAGCAATTTCTTCAAAGGGGCTCTTAATTCATTTGCTAGCTTGATTGTCGGGACAAAGATGAGTAATTGTCTTTTAGGTCTTTCTCTTGTACGTATCCATTCTACAAACTGAACAATCCCTTTTGACTCGTTATGACTATTAAATTTTTTCAATACAGGAACAGGTAAAAAATAACCATGAAAACGAATGGGGACAAAAACGTGGTCTAATTTTCTTGTTTTTATTTGAATCTGTAATTTTTCCCGTGGAGTAGCAGTTAAATATATCTGTGCGGCTTCTTTCTTACGTGCTTGCATTGCAGCATATTGCAAGGTCAGATCATTGTGATAAGGGAATGCATCAATTTCATCAATAATTAATACATCAAAGGCTGCTCGATAACGATACAGTTGATGGGTTGTAGAAATAATGAGTTGTGCCGTCCCATCATTATCTCTGCTCCCGCTGTAAAGAGCTTGAATATGTATGTGTTGAAACGCTTTGCTTAGTCGAGGCAATAATTCCCTTACAACATCCGCTCTTGGAGTCGCAATACAAATCCTTTTTCCTTGTTGCAATGCTGTAGTAATACCAGGAAACAACATTTCTGTTTTACCAGCCCCTGCAACCGCCCAAACGAGTAATTCTCCTCCTTTTTTTACGATCTGGTTAATTTTATTTGCTGCATGTTGTTGGGCATTCGTTAATTCCCCTAGCCATTTAGAGGGATGCTTATGTTTTTGCCATTTATATGAATCCCCACTCCAAAAATAGAGTGGTTCACATTCCATAACTCTGCCCATTGCAATGCAGTTTCTGCAATAGTAATGGGTATAATTACATTTTGTGCAAGGGATTTTTGCAAAAAGAGATTTTTTCATATTATTGCATCTCTGACAGGTTGATGTAAGGAAGGTTTTCTGAATAGAAGGTCGTGAAGTAAAGTAGGAAGCTTGAAGTAAATTTTGAAAGGTATGTTCATTTAGAGATATTTCTTTTCGGGTTAATAACTTACCGCTATATTTTCTAGCTAAAGTTTGTATTTGTATTTTACCGAGATTTTTGTCAATATTTATTTGGGCGACGTCAGGGGAGTTCGTTAGCCTCCTCCCCTGCACTTGCTTCATTTTAGAAAGAAATCGCATCATGATTTGTTTTAGATAAGATCTAAAAATGAAGTTCACCTCATTCCGTGTACCAGCAAATGCCGATAGAACCTTCGCCTAAATGAGTACCAATTACTGGTCCAAAATAACTGATAATCGTTTCAATTTGTGGATACTTTTCTGCAAAACTATCACGTAATGTTGTAACAGATTCTTTATTATTAGCATGGATAAAAACAACTCGTACAATCTGTTTATTTTCTGCATCATTTTCCAGCATACTCATAATTCGATTAATCGCTTTTTTACGCGTCCTTATTTTTTCAAACGGGACAATTAATCCGTCTACAATATGTAATATTGGTTTTATATTTAACAGACTTCCAATAATTTTCTGAGCACTATTTAAACGGCCGCCCCTTTGTAGGTGACTTAAATCATCTACCATAAAATAGGCTTTTGTCTTAGCTTTCATGTCATCTAATTTGGCAATTATCTCTTGAACTGTCTTTCCTCCTTGTACCATTTCAGCGGCAGCAATGGCATAAAAACCTTGAGGCATAGCACTAAGTTCAGAATCATATGCATGCACTTCAATATTTTCAACCATACTTCCTGCACTTTTAGCGGCATCATATGTCCCACTAAATTTTTTGGAAAGATGGACCGAGATGATAGCATCATAGTCTTTCGCAAGCTCTTCATATAACTCGATAAATGTTCCAATTGCTGGTTGAGAGGTAGATGGTAAATCTTTTGCTTCATTTACTTTTTTATAGAAAGATTCTGTAGTTATGTCTATTCCCTCTCGAAATGACTCATCCCCAAATACGACACTTAATGGTACTGTGTGAATGTTATATTTATGTAATAGTTCATCAGGTATGTAAGCAGTACTATCTGTAACGATCGCTATTCTCAATAGTCTCCCCCTTTTTTTTCTATTTATTAAACACTTCTACCCAACCGTTTCTAATTGCTGTTACTACAGCTTGAGTTCGGTCGTTCACATCCATTTTCTGTAGAATATTACTTACATGGTTTTTTACTGTTTTCTCACTAATAACTAACATTTCAGCAATCTTTCGATTACTCTGTCCTTCAGAAAGTAATTGCAATACTTGACACTCTCTTTTAGTCAATAGATGTAATGGTTTACGATACTCAATTTCAGTCAGATTAGAATTCGCTTCTTGTGTTTTAATTAATTTGCGATACTCCTGTACAAGATTATGTGTAACTTTAGGATGTAAATAAGATCCTCCGTCATACACAACTTTTATCGCTTCCATTAAAGATTCAGTATCCATTTCTTTTAACAAATACCCTTGAGCACCTGTTTGGAGTGCGTGAGTTACATAGCTTTCATCTTCGTGTATCGATAGAATAATAACCTTTAAATCTGGATTATTTTGAAGTAATTCCTTTGTAGCTTCTATACCATTCATTTCTGGCATATTTATATCCATTAACACAATGTCAGGCTGGTACTCTTTAACTATATCTTTTGCCTCAAGCCCATCATCAGCCTCTGCAACAACTTCAAAAGAAGGCTCAAAACTAAGTATTCTTTTAACCCCTTCACGAAATAATTTATGATCATCTATTAGTGCAATTGTAATGACTTCCTGTGATACCATTCGTATTTCTCCTCCATTAGTTTTATCTTATTGTATCTGTTTATTAATCAAAATGCATCATATTATATAAAATTATAACAAAATATAGTTATTAATTCGCATCTTGACTTACACGATATGGGATTTTTATCTTAACTGTAGTACCTTCTCCCCTCTTTGTATTTATGACCAACTCTCCTTCGAGAATCTCTACTCGCTCCCGCATTCCGATTAAACCAAATGAATTTTTCTTTAACTCTTTTACACATTTATCAAAGCCAATTCCATCATCTTTTATTACTACTGTAATTTGATCGTCTCGTGATTCGATTACTACTTTTATCGATTCAGCTTGAGCGTGGTTAATCGCATTTTGAAGTGCCTCTTGCATCAAACGAAAAATGGCAACTTCATAATTTGTATCTAAGCGTTTTTCTTCACCCAATAAGATGAGTTCGATATCAATCCCACTATAGTCACCCATCGTTTTTACATGTTTCCGGATTGTTGGAAACAGCCCCAAATCATCTAAAGCCATAGGACGAAGGTCATAAATGATCCTTCTCACTTCTTGTAGAGATGAACGGATATTTTCCCGAATACTTTTTACTTCTCCTAAAGCGTGATCAACGTTTCCTTCGCGAAAAGCTAAATCAACAATCTCTGAACGTATCAATATGTTTGCGAGCATTTGTGCAGGTCCATCATGAATCTCTCGTGATAATCTCTTTCTCTCAGTTTCTTGAGCTTCAATAATTTTCAACCCGAATTGTTGCTTCTCTTTTGCTGTTTTTAAAGCTTCATTTACATGGCTGAAATCATCATGAAGATATGTGAGCACTACAGAGACTTTTCTGCCCAAATTATTAGCATGTTCTATTGTCCGACGTAAACGCATAATTCTTCGCTCTAACTCGTCCCGTCTTTCCCGAAGAGCTTTTTCTTCCTGCCTCATAATCGCTAATTCTGTTTGTAATGTATGGGTTTGTTCATATACTTGACGGATATCGCTTTCTGAATATCGGTTAAATTCACGGCTAACTAAAGAGAGTTTCTGTCTAGACTTTTTTACTTCTTTTTCGAGCTTGTCCCCTTTTGAAATATATTCTTTAACTAATTCTTTCGTTTCTTCTAATTCCCGGAGCAGATAAGAATGTTCATCCATTGCTTCTTCACTTATATGAAAAATTTCATCTTTACTTTTCTCAACCGCATTCGTCATTTCATCAATGATCGCATCTAACGTTTTTTCGTCCATTTTATTTCCTAATACCATTACTTTCACCGACCTATGTTATAATTGAAACAGTACCTTTTTTCATCGGAGGAATTGTAGAATATGTTAAATCAATATTATACAGTAAAACAAGCTGGTTCACACGAAATAATAATTCAAAAATCCAGGTTTATCGGCTATGTACAAAGGGTCAATACAGAAGAGAATGCAGTTTCATTTATTCAAGAAATAAAAAAGAAACATTATAATGCGACTCATAACTGCTCTGCCTATATTATTGGTGATCATGATCAGATTCAAAAAGCTAATGATGACGGAGAACCAAGTGGCACTGCAGGCATTCCAATGTTAGAAGTGTTAAGACGTTTAAATTTAAAAAATACAGCCGTAGTTGTGACAAGATATTTTGGCGGGATTAAACTAGGTGCAGGTGGTTTAATTCGTGCTTATAGCTCTACTACTTCAGAAACGATCAAACATATAGGTATCGTCAAGGGACAATTGATGCAAGGAATCTCATTAACGGTTAGTTACCCACTTTTAGGAAGAGTTGAAAATTCATTACATCAATCTCCACATATACTAGATGAAATAAATTATTTAGAAAATGTAGAGCTCGTAGTTTATGTACATATCGACTACATCGAAACATTTAAATCCGAAATGATTAATTTAACAAATAACCAAGTACGTATTCTGCTTAAAGATAAAAAATATATTGAAACTGAAATCAATGCTGCTCCATAGTCTAGTCGTTTAACGATTAGTCGCTATTAGCATGGTTTTCTGAAACTCATTAACAACGAGATTAATAAGTTGATCTGTGGATGTGATATTATGATTCTCTGTTTCTTGTATAAAATTTCTTAATAAACTTTTTAATTTTTCTTGATCCATTGACTTGTTCACCCTTATCGTAATTTTCGACATAAATTTAAATACTGCTATTAATTGTTAATATACCCTATATTATTTTAAACAAAAAATGTAAATTCTACAAGCATTAACTAAGTTTATGTCTAAATTATTATATGCACGACGTACTGAAAATGAATCTTGTTTTATTCTTTATAAACTTATACATTTTTCATTAATATTATTTATTTTCTGTAACTAAAAAGCTATACTTAATAAAGATAAAAGTAACGCCAATTTGGGGGGCTATTAATGAAGAAATTGTTTTACATTGGAACTTTAATTATTTTACTATTTATTATGGGGTGTTCTAAAGATGAGAGCAGTCCAAACGATCGAATGAAGCAATATGTAGAATTATGGATGAAATCAGATTTCACCGAAATGTATGACTTATTAACAGAAGAAGCTAGGGAAAGCTTTCCAACAGATGAATATGTAGATAGATATGAAAAAGTATTTAAAGATTTAGAAATAAATAAGTTGGAAATTACCTTTACAGAATTAAATGATGAACAAGAAAAACAAGCTTTCGATCAAGGGAGTGCTACATATTCTTTACAAGTAAAGATGGAAAGTATCGCTGGTCCAATTGAATTCGAAAGAGATATGACTCTTCAAAAGGAAAAAGACAGAGCTTCAGAAGATGACGAAGAAAAAGAAGAATGGTATGTGGAATGGGATCCGGGGTTTATTTTCCCTGATTTAGCAAAAGAAGGAAAAATAAAAATCGAGACTACTGCAGCTAAGCGGGGCGAAATTCTAGATCGCAATCAAATGCCTTTAGCTATAAATGATATAGCGTATGAAATCGGAGTGGTACCAAATCTTTTTGAAAATAAGGAAACAGAAATTGAACAAATTGCAAAATTGTTAAATATAACAGAAGATTCCATTAATACCAGTTTAAATGCATCTTGGGTAGAAGATGATCATTTTGTTCCATTAAAAGTTATTCCAAAAACAGCTGAAGAACAATTAGCTAATCTGTTAGCAATTCCTGCAGTTACTTCTGTAGAAACGACTGGCAGAATATATCCGGCTGGGGAAGCGGCAGCTCATCTAACAGGATATATCGGAAAAGTTACTTCAGAAGAAATAGAAAAATATCCGGAAAGACTCTATAAAGAAAGTGATATAATTGGCAAACGTGGATTAGAACAATTATATGAGGAACAACTTCGGGGAACGGATGGCGTCACAATTATTATTGAAATACAAGATGCCGATCAAAAAGAAGAGAATGTATTGGCGGAAAGACCGGTCAAACATGGTGAGCATATACAAGTTACTATTGATGTCAATTTACAGGAAAAGATTTTTAATTCTTATGGAGATAAGTCAGGAACAGCTGCAGCCATACAGCCTAAAACTGGAGAAGTTTTAGCACTTATTAGCAGTCCATCTTTTGATCCAAATGAACTGGCATACGGTATTAGTCAAGCAAAATGGGATGCGTTAATGGAGGATAAGAAACAACCATTTATTAATAGATTTACTGCAACCTATGCACCAGGATCTGTGTTAAAGCCAATTACAGCTGCTATTGGATTGGCTAATGGAACGATTAAACCAGAAGATGGGGTTACTATTGAAGGATTAACATGGGGAAAAGACAGTTGGGGAGATTATAAAGTCAAACGTGTTTCAACAGGAGCAAACCCTGTAGATCTTCATTCAGCTCTTATCCGTTCCGATAATATCTATTTTGCAATGAAGGCTGTTGAAATGGGTGGAGATAAATATTTGGATGGATTAAAACAATTTGGTTTAGGCGAAGAACTTCCATTGACCTATCCATTCTCCGTTTCACAAATTTCGAATGATGGTAAATTAAACGATGAAGTATTATTAGCAAATACGAGTTATGGTCAAGGAGAAATTGAATTAAGCTCTCTGCATATGGCACTGACATACACAGTATTTTTAAATGAAGGAAATATGATAAAGCCAAGCTTTTTAGTAGATGACCCTAAAAGTGAAATATGGATTGAAAATGTTATGGATAAAGAAGATGCAGAATTAATGAAATCCTATTTACGAGATGTTGTTACAAAAGGAACAGCAAAAGTAGCAAATAATGATAAAGTCGCAATTGCTGGAAAAACTGGAACAGCAGAACTAAAATTATCTCATGATACAAATGGAAATGAAAATGGCTGGTTTGTAGCCTATCCATCAGATTCCGAAGACATCTTAATTGCAATGATGATGGAGAGTGTCCAAGATGTAGGTTCCAGCAGTTTTGTTGCCGGAAAAGTTGCCGAAATTTTAACGGAAATTAAATAATCACTTATTAAAAGGTTAAGACTCATTCGTTTTTGTTTTATTGTAAAATTGCGTAGGTGAAAAATTTAGCCGACAATAATTGAATTAGTAATATCGGACACGGAAAAGGTAAATGTCTTTCCGTGTCCTTTTATATTATTGATTTCCTAATAGACCGTTACTTCCCGTTCTAGATGGATGCCTCCGCTCAGAATGGAAAGCAGTAAGTAGTAGGATTACTTATTCAAAATATAATCATAAAATAACGTTTCTGAAATTTTCCCTTTCCCAACTTTAAGAAAAAAGAAATTAATTTCACCAATGTCCCCATATCACAAAACCACTTTTCGAGCAGGAATTTTAAACTTCTTATTGTATTAACTGGTGACAAATTAGTCCGCTTTTTAAACAAAAAAAGAGAATTTCCTATCGTCATAGAAAAATTCTCTTAAAGTAATTGTACCAGTGTATTAAAAGTGTGAATGTCACCTTCATCAAGCGATTTATCAATGAGTCGCTTAATGTTTTGTTCTTCTAACTCTTTAATTAAACGTTCTGTCTTTTCATTTATTTGCTCATCTTGTTTCTGTATGCTCAAAGTCTTTTCGTAATATGGTTTAATAATTTCTTCCAATTGATCCATAAAATCAACGAGTGACGTTAATTTTTTCATCGTAATATAAATAATTTCTTTCCCTTTTTGAAAAGCAAACTTCGTCTCTGTATTAACAACTTGCTTCGTTTTCCGGTTAATTAAAATCTCTTGACCTTCAATTGGAACAAAATGGTATACCTTTTTGTTAATTAATAATGAGAAATATTGGTAAGCCAATATTATCCGAATATACTCTGAATTCATTTTAATATAATAAGGTTTTAATAATTTAACTGTTACCATTTTTCCCACCTCCTAATTGAAGCAAATAGTTTTAGTTGACTTATTTTACAACGAATTCAGAAAAATTGCAAGAGTGAAATTATTGTTTTATTGCTATTTTTTGGATAGCACTCTCTAACTCAACCTCATTTACTTCCTTAAATCTCTTCTCTTTTTCTCTTTCTAACAATTTTGTTTGTCTAAGCTTATTAATACCTTCTCGCATTTCAGTTTTATATTGTATTGTAAGTTTACTTATTTCGGTTGCATATTTCTCATCTGTTCCTTTAGCAACCGTCTTTTCATATAAATCTATAATCTGATCTCCTTCACGAGAAGGAAAAAATTCATGGGGATCTGTACTATCAAACAAGCAATAGTCAAGCTCTCTTATAATGAGCATATCGATACTTTCAGGATCAAAACTGCAATGATATAATTCAATATCAAATCCATGCTCAATACTTGATTCTAATATTTTCTTCATAAAGAATGACTTACCCGTACCTGCCCTACCTTTAATAAATACTCGATTTTCAATTGGATCAATTAGATGTTCAACAAGGTTTACAACTCCATCGGAAGTATTCGTTCCAAACAAACGTTCATAAATAATTGAATCCTTCTGTTTTTTCTTTATTCCATTAAATAATAAATGGATAAATTGCTCTGCTTCTTGATCCGCCTTATTAAAATCCATCTCATTAATATAAATCTTTTCTAAGTCATCATGGATAATTAATCCCCTTTTAAAATGAGTATATGCTTCATTTTGTAAACTTACGATTTTACTTTCAAATTCTTTTAACAAATCTTTATTTATCCCACTTGGTTGGTAATTTTCGAGATTTATATACGTAGCGTTATTAATTTTATCTTTTACGACTTGTTCAGCTAGGACAGCTAATGAACTTTCTCGCATAATGATACCTTCTAGATAATCATTTGATCGACTACTGCATATCCTTTCAATATGCTCTTTTCCTTCAAATGGGGCAGCTAATTTTTCTAACACTCTTGTTTTCAATCTGTTAGAAGGATGTTGTAACACTATCACTTTGTTGATTTGCACTAAATTACTAGATAAAAAGTTAACATATCCTTCCGCCGTATGACCACTTACGTAATACTTTGTTACATGTTGCACCCTAAAACACTTCCTTTTTGCGAACAATTTACTCCATTATATGATTAAAAACTAATTTTGTTTTCTCGGTTGAAAAGAATAAAGATTAATAAAAGATCGTCAAATTTATACTATTTGACGATCTCCCAGTTTAGCTCATTTTATTTAATTCTTTTTGTTCTTCTTCCGTAAATACTCTAGAACGTGTTAAAAAACGTTTTCCTTCAGGTCCTTCCAAGGAAAACATCCCACCTCTTCCATCTACAACATCAATAATTAATTTTGTATGTTTCCAATATTCATATTGATCTTTAGACATATAAAAAGGTGAATCGCCAATTTCTCCAAGGAGGACGTCTGAATCCCCTACTCTAAACTCATCACGTGGATAACACATTGGTGAACTACCATCACAGCATCCACCTGATTGATGGAACATAAGTGGACCATGCATTTCCTTTAACGTTTCGATTAAAGTAATTGCCTTATCTGTTGCTGTTACACGTTCAACCATTTTTATCATCCTTTCTATTCTTATTATATAGTAGGAAGTATGAAATGATGCAAAACTTATTTGTAAAAAAACTCCCACGAATTGTGGGAGTCACTGTTTTCTTTTTTAGAATAGACCTGTTGGCCCATCACTATAGCTAACAAGCATATTTTTCGTCTGCTGGTAATGGCCTAACATCATTTTATGAGTTTCTCTTCCGATACCTGATTTCTTATATCCGCCAAATGCTGCGTGAGCAGGATACTGGTGATACGTATTCGTCCATACACGTCCAGCTTGTATACCACGGCCAAAGCGGTACGCTCTATCAATGTTTCTAATCCAAACCCCTGCACCTAATCCGTACAATGTATCATTTGCAATTTCCATCGCTTCTTCATCATCTTTAAACGTTGTGACAGATAGAACTGGCCCAAATATTTCTTCTTGGAAAATACGCATTTTATTATGACCTTTAAAAATAGTCGGCTGTACGTAATATCCCCCGCCCAGTTCGCCTTCAAGTTTATTAGCACTTCCTCCTATTAAAACTTCGGCTCCTTCATCTTTTCCGATCTCTAGGTAAGACATAATCTTTTCCATTTGTTCAGTAGAAGCCTGAGCACCCATCATTGTTTCCTGGTCAAGTGGGTGACCAATTTTGATTTCATTTACTCTAGCAATTGCCCGCTCTATAAAATCATCGTAAATCGACTCATGAATCAATGCACGCGATGGACAAGTACATACTTCCCCCTGATTCAAAGCAAACATAACAAGACCTTCAATTGCTTTATCTAAAAATCCATCATCTTCATCCATAACATCTTTAAAGAATATATTTGGAGATTTTCCACCTAATTCAAGAGTTACCGGAATGATATTTTCAGATGCATACTGCATGATCAACCGGCCTGTCGTTGTCTCTCCAGTGAAGGCAATTTTAGATATTCTGCTACTTGAAGCAAGTGGCTTTCCAGCTTCTAAACCGAATCCATTCACTACATTCAACACTCCAGGTGGTAAAATATCTTTAATTAGATCTAGTAAAACATGAATGGATGCAGGTGTCTGCTCAGCAGGTTTTAAAACAACACAATTACCCGCCGCCAGTGCAGGGGCAATTTTCCAAGTAGCCATTAATATTGGGAAGTTCCATGGAATAATTTGCCCAACAACTCCTAATGGCTCATGAAAATGATACGCAACGGTGTCATTATCTATTTGACTTATTGTTCCCTCTTGTGCTCGGATAGCTGAAGCAAAATAACGGAAATGATCAACAGCTAATGGAATGTCTGCTGCTAAAGACTCCCGTACTGCTTTTCCATTATCCCACGTTTCTGCAACTGCTAACATTTCTCGATTTTCCGAAATTCGGTCAGCTATTTTATTTAAGATATTTGCTCGTTTAGCTACGGGAGTATTTCCCCATGCATCTTTCCCTTTATGTGCAGCGTCTAGGGCTAATTCAACATCTTCTTTTGTAGATCTGGCAATCTCACAAAACACTTTTCCGGTAACCGGACTGGAATTTTCAAAATATTTTCCATTAGTCGGTGGTACATATTCACCTCCGATAAAATTATCATACCGATCTTTAAAGTTAACAACTGATCCCTCTGTATTTGGATTTGCGTATTTCATTTCGTTTCCTCCTTTTATTTGAAATCGCTTTCAAAATCTATGTAGATCATGTTGCTGTTACTCTGATCATACCAATTCAATTAAATATTTTCAACTAATTTTTCCAAATAATCCTATTTACCTTACCTAAAT
>NZ_JAXHDF010000013.1:0-94341 GCF_037071985.1 Pseudogracilibacillus sp. SE30717A
AAATAGAGGATGGAATAATTACCTTCCATCCTCTACTTGTCGTTTTCGATAAAAAATTAATCTCACGTTTTATTGAAGTATTTTTAATAAAAATAACGAAACCTCCGGAACATATGTGATAATTAATAGTGCCAACAAGTTAAATCCTAAAAATGACAGTAAACCTGGTAGCATTTGTTTCATATTTGTATTCGTAATCGTTTGTGTAACAAATATATTTAGACCAAAAGGTGGAGTATACATGCCGATAGCAAGGTTAGAGATCATGATAATTCCTAAATGAATTGGATCAATACCTAATGCTATTGCCGCCGAAAATACAAGTGGTGCAACTACGATAATGGCTGCTACCCCTTCGATAAACATTCCTAAAACTAACAATAATAAGTTGAAAAACAATAAAAACATTACTGGAGTTGAAATGTTTTCAGCGATTAACGTAGCAATCATTTGTGGCACTTGTCCTCTTGTTAATAGCCAACCAAGAATTTGTGCTGCCGCCACCAAAACCAAAACTTGAGCAGTAGTGATCGCTGACTCGACACAAATTTGATAAAACTTTTTGATTGTCATTTCACGATAGACAAAGAAACTAATTATTAACGCATAAACAGCAGATACCCCTGCAGCTTCTGTTGGTGTAAAAATACCACTATAGATTCCGCCTAAAATGATAATCGGGATAAGTAATGCCCACCCTGCTTTTCGAGTTGTTTCCCATACTTCTCTTTTCGTTGCCTTTTTATCTTTTGGTATATTGTGTTTTCGAGCATAAATATAGATATATAGAATAGATGAAAGTCCAAATACTACCCCTGCGCCGATTCCTGCGACAAATAGACTACCAACAGATACTCCTGTTACCGAACCATAAATAATTAATGTGATACTAGGAGGAATAATTAGAGAAACTGCTCCAGCTGAAGCTAATAAACCTCCTGAGAATGATTTACTGTATCCTCCCCTTAATAATTCGGGGTACATAATTTTACCAATTGCAATAACTGTCGCAGGTCCAGAGCCTGACAGGGCTCCAAAAAACATACTAGAAACTTGTGTTGTCATTGCCACTCCACCAGATAAATGTCCAACAAGTGCTCTGGCAAAGCGCAAAATACGTTCAGACAAACCGCCTCCATCCATAATGTTGGCAGCTAGAATGAATAAAGGTAAGGCCATTAAAGCAAACTGGTCAAGTCCAGCAAATAAACGTTGAATTAACAACATAGCTTGAATATCACTAAAGAATAAAACGGCTATAAATGATGCTAAGCCAAGTGAAACATATATAGGCACGCTACAAAGTAAAAAGATTATAATTAATGCTATTAATGCGGTAATCATTGTTTTGTCTCCTTTCTAATCTAACTAGTTTTAAAATTTCGGATCATCTCATATGTTTGGATTACTAAATGTATGAGGGAAAGGAGTGCACCTATTGGTATCGCTAAATAGACCCAAAACATCTTAATTTGTAATGCTGGAGTTAATTGTCCTGAGTTCATACTGAACATTACTAGATCAGAACCATATTTTATTAAACAGATCATCAAAGCAATCGCCATAATATTAATGATAAGGCTTAATATCTTCTTACCTTTCTCAGGTAAGTAATCAATTAGTACATCAATTCCAACATGTATACCACGCCGGAAACAAATACTAGCCCCAATAAACGTTATCCAAATAATGGTGTATCTAACTAGTTCTTCAGTCCAAGATATCCCAGCACTAAAAAAGAAACGAAGTACTATATTTACAAATAATAGAAGTGTAACCGCCATCATACTTATGCCAACAAACGCTTCTTCTGTCTTATAGAATATTTTCATTAGACTTTTTCCTTTCTTTGAATGATGCTTAAATGAAAAATAAAACAAAAAAACAAGGAATTAGTCGCATAAAAGAAGTGAACTAACTCCTTGTATTTGATAAAGTTTCTAAAAAGGACTATTTGGATACTTCTTCGATCTTATCTTTGATTTTCTTAAGAATTTCAAGTTGTTCAGGAGTTCCATATGCTTCTTCTTGGAAAGGTACTGAAACCTCTCTGAATTTCTCAATTTCGTCATCTGTTAATTCATAGTAGTTTACGCCAGAATCAATAATTGATTGACGATATTCGTCTTCTGTTTCTGCAAGAACCTGTCTCGCTTCAGTTTTACCAGCTTCTTCCGCTTCCATGATCATTTCTTGCACATCTTCTGACAAGCCGTCATACCATGCCTTATTTGCCATAAATAAGTAAGACATGATTCCATGATAACTCTCAATGACATTATCCTGTACTTCTTGATAGTTATTTAAATAAATAGATTGAAGTGGGTTTTCATGTCCATCCACAACACCTTGCTGAAGTGAATTATAAACTTCCGCATATTCAATCATAGTTGGATTCGCACCCCATAATCTATATTGATCTTCTAAAAGTGGGGAAGACATAACACGAATATCCAAACCTTTAAAATCTTCAGGTGAATGAATTTCTGTTTTACCAGTAGTAAATAATTTAAATCCTCCTGGCCAAAATCCTAATCCTTTAAATCCACCAGCTTCTAACGTATCTAAAACTGCTTGTCCTGCATCACTATCTAATACTTCATATGTTTGCTCTGTATCAGCTGGCCATAGATATGGTAGATCAATTACTTTAACGTCATCAACAAAAGGAGTTACAAACGCTGTCGGTTGCATTGTAATATCGATTTCACCCATTTGAGTACCTTCGATTTGTTCCCTTAAGCTTCCAAGTTGAGAAGCAGGATAAATTTCAACAGTTACATTTCCTTCTGATTTTTCTTCAATAACTTCTTTAAACTTTTCAGCTCCTGCATGTTCAGGACTTTCAATTGGTTGGTTATGACTTAGACGAATAACAACTGATTCACCGCTTGAACCTGAATCAGCTTCACCGTCATCATTATTATCACTTTTTGATCCTCCACCACACGCTGCTAGTACAAGTACAACTAACATTGTCATTAATGCTAAAATTCTCTTGAAGTTCATACCAGTTTTCCCCCTAAGATGTTATAGATTTTTGTTCACATTGTAATCAAATAATAGATTAGACTATTTGAACTAATATGATCCTGATGCTAAATTACTATATGTTAAATCTAATTATAATTTATTTTCTGACGATTATAATAAGCCAATAAAACAATTTTATAGCCTTATTTTTGTCGATTTCGACTACGAGGAGCACTTTGCTTTATCTTCGCTTTGTCGTATAATCCATATTATTCCTGCTGGTATGTGAGGAGTTCAAAGGCTTTTAAGCCCAAATATAGATTCATTTTATCTTCTGTTTTTCTAAGATTTAGTCCTGTAATTTCTTCTATTCTATTCATCCGATATTTTAATGTATTTACATGAATGAAAAGTTCGCTAGCCGTTATCTTCAACGCCTCATTGTTAGCAAAATATACTCGTAATGTTTTAACAAATTCACCTTTCGGATCCTGATTCACAAGCTTTCCAATTGTCTCTTCATAAAAGTCATTCAATTGTGGTTTACCAATCAAAGGTCCAAGTAAACGGTATGCTCCAAGCTCACTATAATAAATAATTTGTATCGAGTCCTTGGCCATTTTTTTTAGTTTGAATGCTTGTTCAGCCTGAAAGAAACTTTTCCTTATTCCTTGAGGTCCTTCATAGACTTCCCCAATACCTGCACAAAGATCAAGCTCTTGACCGAATACATCTTTTACTTTCCTAAATATTTGCTTACAAGTCTTTTTAATCTCCCGATTCTCTACGGGTAAAATCATACATATTTTATTTCGGATAATACCTAATAACATTTTCGGCCAATCTTTCATTAACAATGAATTAATTTCTGCTTTTTCAATCACATTGTTAATATTTGCGAGATTGTCGACTCTTTCTCCAAGTAACATACAAAAATATTTCGTATCCTTCTTAATAAAATATTTTGAACCCCATTCAATCAGGTTCTCATCACTAATACTTACATTAAATATTAGTTCTCTCATAAAATCATTTTTGTACTGCTGCTCCATATCGTACTTAACTTTTACTTTTAAAAATTCTAAAGATAATAGCGTAGATGCTTTTTCCAATATCGCCAAATCAATAGTTAAATGTTTATTGTTTACCGCCCAACATGTAACATTACCAAAAAATTCACCGTCAACGATCAAAGGAGCTACAATACAAGGGATATCCTCATCACCGTACTGTCGTTCATACCTAATCGGTCGTTTTATAATTGACAGTTCATGTTTCTGATCCTTTGAAAGAGGTGAAATTGGCTTGTTCGGTTTTGGAACCTTAATATAAGTAAATTCACTTTCCACTGTTATAATATTTTTCATTATTGAGCTAACATTTTCAACAAAGACATCTAAGCCTTGCGAATTTAACGAGATTTCTTGTAGCACATTTGTGGCTTGCTCAATATCTTCCTGTAACACTACCTTTTCATTAAAGATATAGTGCATAACTGGAGAAAGAATATCTAAGTATTTAATATGGTTAGGTATCCATATTACCGGAAAACCAAGCTTATTTGCACTCTCAATAATCCCTTCAGGTATCTCACCCATCGATTCAAAAGGCTTAATTGCAAGTGCAGTTGCACCCGCATAATACAATCTCTGAATTAAAAGATTTTGAGCATCTTTATCATTTTTAATTGCAAAAAGAGAAGTTAATATTAACTCACGACCTTTAAGCCATTTTACGATATCAGGGACTTCCATTATCGTAATGTTTTCTATCATTCTATCCATTCCCTGATGACCAGCTACGACTTCACATTCACCAAATTTTCCAAGTTTCATTGAATTTTTTAACGATAGGCTCATCATCAAATCCCCCTAATAAATTACGTTAGTGAGTCACATTCAAAATTCGATATTTAAGTGACTCTAGTAATTAAAAAAGTTAGCCAGATAGCAAGCGTTCAATTTTGCCACCAACTAACAAGTAATATCTAAAATATGATAGAAACCTTTGTCGTGATGTTAAAATTATTAAGAGCTACTCCAAATAATAAAATTATAGCATAATTTGATGAAAATGATTAAAGAAAAACTTGCTTACAATAATGTTAAAATTTTCAAATAACAAGGAGCGTAAGAAAGGTGCTCTAGATGGAAGAGTGGCTCTCCGGTGCGAAAAAATGGTATGCCTCTAGTAGTCAACTCATCTCAGTGGGATAATGACGAATCTCGCTAAGGGGCTATATCTTGATAAAGATGTAACGGCCATTCACAGAAGAGTCGTTTCCCTTCGATAAATGGCCGCCATATACAACATAGTTGATTACCTTCTAAAAAGCATTTCACTTTTGATTTATATCTGATTTTCAACAGGAAGTTCGTCCTTAGCCTCCTCTTGCATTTGAGGTAAACGCTCATTTTGCTCTTTTGTAATTTTTCTAATGATAATAATTAGAAGAATTCCAGAAATTATTGAAAGTGGTTCAGTTAATAACGATAAGATTGCGTCTTTTTTATAAGCACCTATCGTATGATCAGAAAAAATATTTTGCGATGATAAGAGATTGGAGAAAATATATATTAACCACCATGTAAGGAGAATGCCACTTACAGATTTAGTTTTCCAATCTTCCGTTCCACGTGAATAAAAGGTTGCTTGCCAAATTTCTTTCATTACTTGATAAGGTTTAAAAAGGTGCGCAATCGGGATAAAATACCAACCAACTGCCCAGCCTGGAGAATGACCTAATCCTTTAACTTTTGCGATTTGCAAGTTTTTATATACCCGATACTTCCAGATCAAATAAAAAATAATAAAAAGTATATTAAAAAAAATCCATCCTAAACCTACTATTACGGTAAGCAAAATAAACATTGCTTCAAAGTCAGACATATATTCAACCGGCATATCACTACTATACATTGAATATATTTTTAGTTCGCCAACATTTAAAAACAGTGTCACCACAGAAAATAAAATCATCACACACATGAAAATAACGGATAAAACAGACAATGTTGAAATAGAAGCAAATTTCTTTTCCAATTTTTTTCGCCCTTTCTCCTGGTTCCTGCTTCCCTATTCGGCTTTATATTCATATACTATGAAAATTTGTATGTATGCACAACAGAAGAAAGTCTCAAATTTTAACATTTTATTATTCAAAGAAAGATAAAAGATAGTAATAAAGAACTCTTTTCCTTTCATAGTTCTTATACACCTAATTATTGTATAGTATAATTACGAATGATTTCTATTTGAGGTGCTTGAAATGAACAATTGGTTTTATAATCCAGAAGTAAAATTTCATATGTGGGGAGCTCCTCATCTGTTCACAATAATAATCTTGATCACCCTATTTTGCTCTATTTATCTATGTAGAAGGTTATTACTTCCTTATCGACGTAGAATACGACTCACTGTCGGCTGGGGATTAATTATTAGTCGCATCAGTTTGGACATATGGTATATCCAAACTGGTATGTGGGATATTAATTCTTCACTTCCTTTAGAACTTTGCAGTATTGCTTCTTTGGCATGTGCGATTATGCTACTTACAAAGAACCACTATATATTTGAAGCATTTTATTTTATTGCAATTGGAGGAGCGATCCAAGCAATTGCAACTCCGGATCTATATTTTGGATTTCCACAATATAGGTATATGCAATTTTTTATAGATCATTTTCTACTGATCCTTTCCCCTCTGATTATGATTTGGTTATATCAATTTACGATTACCTTAAGATCCTTATTAAGGGCATTTATCACAATCAATTGTATTGCAGTAATCGTATTTATAGTAAATATTGTCGCATCTGCAAATTATATGTTCTTAATACAAAAACCAAGCGGTAGTAGTTTATTAGATTTCTTAGGGCCGTATCCGTATTATCTACTATCACTTGAAGGAATTACACTTTTCATATTCTTTCTTTTATACTTACCGTTTACCTTTAAAAATAAAAGGATTATATAATTCCTTTAATTGCATCTATAAACTCATATACAAAGTAACTTGCAAAGCCTAATAGAATGATACCCGCAACGATTGATACCCATTTTATCATTGTCTGACTCATTACTTTCCGAGTGATTGAAACAATAGTAAGTAAACCAATATCGTGAAGAAGAATTCCTGTTAATATCCCTGTTCCTATCATTAAAAACGTAGATGGTTGAGTAATGTCGTAGGAATCAGAAAGCACCGCTCCAAACACGGAAATCCAAAACACTAAATTACCTGGAGAAATAGCTACCAATACTCCATTACGATAAGAAGCAAAAAAGGACTTTGTCGGTTTTTCTCCTGCTAATGTTATATCTTTATCTGCGTTTCTGATCGAGTCATATCCTACAAAAATTAAAAATACCGCCCCGATAATCCACATTGGTATTTGTACATATGGTATCGCTAAAAAAGAAGCAAGTCCTAAATATAATGCGGCTATTAATAGAAGGTCTATCGTCATCCCTCCCAATCCAACTGCCCAACCATGAATAAAACCATTTTTCAGTCCCTGTTTTGTCATCTCGATTGTAATTGCACCAACTGGCATTGCTATCGCCAGACCAGCAAGCATATATGTAAAAAACAACCCCACTATAACACTTCCCAACTAATAATTAATTTGCACTTTAGCAAAAGAACCGTTCATAATCGACAACATTTTTTAACACTCTCATATGGTTAACTTAATTTTTAAAAAGTTTTATTCTATTTTAACAGGGTATTTTAAACTTTACATTTCTTTCGTTCCCTGGATAAACAGAAAAATCGGTTAGGAGGCCTCTAAATGGCTGCAGTTCGCGAACAAAACATGAGTGTTGTAATCATTGAGAGTGTTTTCGACCGGTCAAATAGAGTTTCCACAACTTTGTATTTCAATTTGCCCCAAAACTAGGCAAGATACTGCGATACTGCATAAAGATCTTTTTAACCAAACAAAAAGTGCAAAGATTATAAATCAACTTGAGAATACTTCTAGAAATACTTATCCCAATCAAAAGGAGATTAAAATATGGTTTCAAATGATAAAGATAATAAAAGGAACGATTCTGAAGAAGAATCTCAACTACAGTCTGACCAAATGGAGAAATCAATGGGAAATAAATCAAAAAAAGATACAGACTCTAACGGAAACGTCAAAGAAAAATGAAATTTTCACTACTCCAGTAATATGAGACCAAACACCTTGGTCTCATGTTTTATTTAATTAAATTGTTTTTCAATAAGCTGGAAGGGTATCTAATAAATAAACAGGTAATACTAAAACCGATCCAATGATTTGAGGGAGGTATTTGAAATGGAGAGAAAAAAACAACATAAATTTGACGTATGCGAAGAAGTTATTAATGAAGAAGAAGATTCAGAGCAAGGATCTCAGTTGCAATCCAATGAGTTAGAAATATCGATGGGCAACAAGCAAGAAAAGGATTAATTACATGAACTATTTAAGCGAGAACCTATATAACTAGGCCTCGCTTTTCTACAAGGGAAATATTTCTATTCTTAATCAGGAAAATTTATTTAAGACACATCTTTAAGTGCCGTTTTTCTTTTTGTGACGGGCTTTAACTCCGCAATTAATATAGCAGCCATAATAAGTACTGCACCAATTACCATTCGGGCAGTTAGAAGTTCCTTTAAAAATAAAATGGATAAAACCATTCCAAAAAATGCTTCCGTTGATAAAATGATCGCTGCTCGGGTTGCTGTCGTATATTTAAATGCAATATTCTGTGATAAATAAGCAATCGTTGTCGAGAAAATTGCTAAGTAGATTAAAGAATAAATCGCTTCTTTTTCCATAGACATCGGAATATCCTGCCGAAAAATCAACACAACTATTCCGATAAAAGATGCCGTAATAAATTGAACGACTGTAAGCGAGATCGCGTCTTCCTTCTGAACGAAGAGATTCGTGTAAAAAATATCAAAAGCGAAACCAACCGCACAAGCAAGCGATAGGGCATCACCAATATTGATCGTGAAAGAACCTTGTAAAGATAAAAAACCGATCCCTACTAAAGCGATAATCGAACCGATCGCTTCATGCCGATCAATTCTCCGTTTATATATAAAATAAGCAATAATTGGCACAATAACTACATTGACAGCAGTTAAAAAAGCATTTTTAGACGGTGTCGTGTACTCCAAACCGACTGTCTGCAAAGCAAAAGCAATATATAAAATTGTACCTAAAACTGCTCCTTTCCAGATAACAGCAAAAGAAAAACTCTTAAATTTCTTACTAAAAAGAAGGGCAAGAATAATAGTAGCTAAAACAAATCTTCCTGCCATTAATTGATACGCAGTTAAATATTTTAATCCAATCGCTGTTACAACAAATCCGCTTCCCCAAACAAAAGCTGTAAGAAGAAGCATCCCATCCCCCATATATTGCTTTTTCATCGTGCCTTCCTCCCTCTATTAGAATAACACAAGAAGAAAGAGAGAAAGGCATTTATTGTCTTAAAATTACAAATTTATCTGTTATACAATTTTTACACCTAACTTTATTTATTCATGAACTCGTCATTTAATATGATGGTTAACTACCAAAATAACGTATAGCCACTATTTCTAATTGGTGTTACTCATTTGTTATTTCCACTAATCACAAGAGTCATATTCCATTTAATACGGACTAGTGATTCTTATAAAGAAGTTACTTAACTGTTTTAAAATACATGAGTTTAACAATAAGTATAGCTTGATGATTAATTTAAAAATCATTAATCATCAAGCTTATTTGTCATATCTAAATTTCTAAAAATAGCGATAAATTTTGTAGCTAAAACATTGACTTTATATAGTTAGCCTCTATTATCCCAACCAACCCAGTTTTTATAGAATTCCTCTCCCCCGCAAATATTCTAAGATGACCTCTACAGCTTCTTTCACAGTGAATTGATCTGTATTTATAATCAATTCTGGATTATTAGGCGGTTCGTAGGGAGAATCTATTCCAGTAAAATCTTGAATCTCTCCATTTCTTGCTTTTTTATAGAGTCCTTTAGGATCGCGATGTTCACAAATTTCAAATGGACAGTTTATAAATACTTCTATATACTCACCCTCTTCAAATAGATTCCTTATTTGTTCACGATCCTGTTTAAATGGCGAAATGAATGCAGTCATAACGATTTGCCCGCTCAAAACGAAGAGTTTTGCCACTTCTCCTATTCTTCTTATATTCTCGTGACGGTCTTCTGAGCTAAAGCCTAGGTCTTTATTTAACCCATGTCTGACATTATCACCATCTAAAAGATAACTTCTTATTCCTAATAAATATAATTGAGCGTCTAATTCATTAGCTATTGTGGATTTACCAGAACCAGAAAATCCAGTAAACCAAATCACACAACTTTTGTGATTGTTTAATCTATGCCGATCTAGCTTCGAAACTACTGTTGGATGCCAAATAAGATTTTGATTTCCCATTTTAATCCCCCATTTTAATTGGTGTTTTCGCCAATCCTTCAACTAGCTTCCTTGCGACTTCAGGGCGACTAAATTGTTTTGGTGGCATTTTCCCCTCTTTAAGCATCGCTCTAACTTTCGTACCAGATAAGGAGATTCGGGCTGCTTGATCATGTGGACAAGTCTTTGATGTCGCCATGTTTTCGCACTTTCTACAGTAAAAGCTGTTTTCAAAACAAAGGATTTTTATTCCGATTTCTTCTTCAGAAAAGGCTCGAAAAATGTGTTGAGCATCATACGTGCCATAATAATCTCCTACACCTGCATGATCACGGCCAACGATAAAGTGAGTACACCCATAATTTTTTCGAACTAATGCATGAAATATTGCTTCTTTAGGGCCTGCATATCGCATGGCGGCTGGAAATACAGATAATAATACTCGATTTGCAGGATAATAGTTTTTGAGTAACACTCGATAACAATCCATTCGAAGATTACTAGGGATATCACCTGGTTTCGTCTCCCCTACCAAAGGATGAACGAATAATCCATCAACCATTTCTAAGGCAGACTTTTGAATATATTCATGTGCGCGATGAATAGGATTTCTCGTTTGAAAGCCAACTGTTGTTTCCCATTTTAATTCTTTAAATAGAGCTCTTGTTTCTATAGGCGATAAATAGAACTCTTGAAAACAATCCTTTTTCGGAGCTTTTATTAACTTTATCGGCCCTCCTATATACGTATTAGCTCGTTCGAATAATTTTTTAACCCCGGGATGCTGAATATCTGTTGTTTGATAGATAGATTTTGCTTCTTCATATTTATTTGGTGTAAATATATCTTTTACTTTCATAACTCCGTAAGTGATTTTATCATAAACAAGATTAATCGTTTCGCCTACATTGATCTCTATAGCAACTTTTTCATCAACTGGCAATGTAATTGGAATACTCCAAGGAAGTCTATTGGCAAGCCTCATGGACTCTATAACGGATTGAAAATCTTTCTCCCCCATAAATCCTGTCAACGGACTGTATGCTCCATTTGCTAGTAATTCAAGATCACTGAGTGCCATTTTATCCATTACCACTTCTTTGTTATGCGAATTTATTTTCTCTTTACTATCTATTCGATTAACTAAATAGCCTCCATGCGGCTTAATCATTTACATTTCCTCCTGTTTTTTAAACAATACTTTTTCTTTATAAATCGGTAATTTCGAATAAGTTTTTTTATACCCCATCATATAAGCAATACCAACCAAGATAAATAAAGAAGTCAGCCAATACACTTCAAAATCAATAAACACTTTTACCAAATAATATGAAATTACTAAAGAACCAAGGGGGGAAATGACCCACGTCTTCAGTAATCTATTAATAATTGATTTTTTCCAGATTTCTTTTCCCTTTACGGATGCACCAACTCCTAAGATGCTACATGTTGTTACCTGTGTCTGTGGAACCGGGATACCCAATAGAGAAGCAATCATCACGAGCATGGCGCCAACTCCTGATACAGCGCTACCCTGTAATAAACTTAAATTGATAATTTTTTTACCGTTCGTTTCGATTACTCTAGTACCGAGTAGAATAGCTCCAAGTGCCACAAATACCCCTCCAACAAAGACACCTTGCCCTATGCTTATTAGCCCTGTTCCGACTAGAGGCCCCACTGAATTCGCTACGTTGTTCATTCCTGCCGAAACTGATTCCATAAAACCAGTTAATACAACTAAAAGGGCCAATAGTCGCGGCCACTTACCTTTTTTAAGAAATAATGCTTTTCTTTCTATTTTACTTACTAGTTTATCCGTGAAATATGCTACTAAAAATGCAATGAGTGGGGTTACAATCCAAAATAAAACGATAATTGATAGCTTTTTAATAAAAAGAACTTTAAATGCAATTCCTACTCCTACTAAAGAACCTACAGTTACTTCACTCGTCGATAATGGAATACCAGCCAAATTAGCAATAAACAGACATAAACAAGCAGAACTTATAATGATCAAAGCAATTTTAACGGTAATAATATTCTCAGGAATAATCTCCGATCCAAGTGTTTTAACTACTTTTCCTCCTCCTAAACTTGCACCGAGAAAAATACCGATTCCGCAAATCACTAACGCATTACTTCTTTTTTTTATAGCACCTGAACCATATGCAATTCCCATTGTAGCTGCTGCTCCACTTGCCCCAATATTTAAAGAAAAGAAGAAAACCATAATAAATAGTAACGTTATTATCATAAAAAACAGTCCTTATTTAACTTTGATGAAGACCACACTCTTGTTTGTCGAAGTTCGCCCATCGACCGGCTCGAAGATTTTCACTATCTATTATTGGAAGGGTGCACATTTCACAACCTATACTAGGGTAGCTTTTATTATGCAATTCATTGTAAGGTAAGTTGTTTAATCTGATATAATTCCACACCTCATCCCAGGTCCAATGTATTAAAGGACATATTTTAATCCGTTTAAATTTATTATCCTTGTTAATATACTCCGTGTTCTTTCGGCTAGAAGATTGTTCTCTTCTTATTCCGGAAAACCATGCATCTACATTAGCAAGTTCTTTTTTCAATGGCTCAATTTTCCTTATATAGCAACATAGGTTTGGATTTTTCTCCCACAAATTATCTCCATGGAGCTTAGCCTGTTCAGTCAATGTCAGCGTTGGTTGAACGATTTTAATTTGAAGTGCTGGATACCTTTGTTTAACTTTTTCAATCAGTGTATACGTTTCTGTAAAATGTAAGTCTGTATCTAAAAATACGATCTTGGCTTCCGAATTGACCTTTGAAATTAAATCAATTAAAACCATTGCTTCGGCGCCAAAACTGCAGGAATATATGATTCGATCTTCATATTTTTTAAAAGCCCATTTTATAACATCCATAAAATCAGCAAACATGCTATTCATCTCTTTTACTTTTAGACCATCCCAACATTCATAAGTGAGTTTATTTTTCATTTTACTCCCTGCTTCTTCTTTGTTTTGACAATTAAACCTATTCTTTAGAAAAAGGTATCTGTCTTTAGCCCAATGTATTCAATGCCAACTAAAATTGTTAAAGGTTAAACGCCTATATTTACTTAGGAAATATTCATTGTAACGAATATAGGATAGGCGAATATACTTTGTATTGATTACATGAATTAATTAGGAGAATATGACATGCATATCCAAATTTACCAGGGAAGTACAATTCCGACTGAACCAGTTTACACCACCATTGTCATTGACGTTATTCGTGCCTTTACCGTTGCTCATTATGCTTTTTTAAAAGGAATTAAACAAATTTACCTCGCTGCAACCGTTGAACAAGCATTTAAAATCAAATTCGACCATCCCGATTTTCTTTTAGCCGGTGAAGTTGAAGGTCTGCCAATCCGTGGTTTTGATTTAGATAATTCGCCTTATAACATAAGTAATAAAGATATAGTTGGTAAAACACTTATTCAGAAAACAACGAATGGTGTGGAGGCGACGCTAAATTGTTTATCATCTGATCATATTTTGGTCACGGGCTATACAAACGCAAAAACGACAGCAAATTTTGTAAAAGAAAAGCTCTTAAGTAATGAAAATAATACGATTCGTCTCGTTGCCTCCCATCCAAGTGGAGATGACGACCTTGCCTGTGCAGAATATATAAAAAGTATGATTGACGGAACTTCTATGATTAGTAATAAAGAAGTAATCGAACGAATAAAAAAATCCCATGTAGCTAAAAAGTTTTTTGATAAAAATAACAATTTTCTTCAAGAAGATATTGATTGTTGTATAAGGGAGTTGGATACGGATTTTGTCATGAAGGTGAATAAAGAAATGGAAATACCAATGATAGAGAGGATAAAAATACAATGAAAACAGATTTAATCCTTCCTTCTAGAACAAAAAAACCGAGAGAAAACGGCTTAACTATTTTAATCGACAACGGGGTGCCCTTACAGTTATTTAAGGATTCGATTAAAAGTGCTCACCCCTATATTGATTTTGTAAAATTTGGTTGGGGAACATCCATTGTCACTGATTGTCTACATGAAAAAATAGCTTGGTTAGGTGAACATACAGTCGATTTCTTTTTCGGTGGAACCTTATTCGAAAAATTTCTTAGTCAGGGTAAGATTGATTCCTTTTATGACTTTTGTAAAAGATCCAGTTGTAAATACGTAGAGATATCAAACGGAACATTATCAATTACAAATAAAGAAAAGTCTACATTTATTAAACAATTTTCAAGAGAGTTTATCGTCTTTAGTGAAGTAGGAAAAAAGGAGAACTCTTCTTCAGAAGAACAAGATTCATCTTCATGGCTTGATTCCATTGAGGAAGATTTTGAAGCCGGCGCTTCTAAAGTTATCTTGGAAGCAAGAGAAAGTGGTACAAGTGGAATATGCCAAATAGACGGGAACATTCGAAGAGATATTTTCGATTTTATAATAGAAGAAAAGATCCCTATCAATAAACTTCTCTTCGAAGCTCCAACTAAAAAATTACAAACATTTTTCATTAAGAAATTAGGAGCTGATGTTAACCTGGCAAATATAGCTTTTCAAAATATTATTTCCCTCGAAACGTTACGATTAGGTTTACGAGCCGACACCTTTAATGTATTTTTAATGGAGGATATAAAATGAGAGAAACAAATAAAGTGTTTCATCTAGCGATACCATGTAAAGAACTAGATGAAACAGCAGAATTTTATGCAAAATTAGGTTGCCGTTTGGCAAGAAGATATGATGATCGAGTCACCTTTGACTTTTTCGGAGACCAATTAGTTTGTCATTTAAGCCCCGAAAACATTGATCCTAAACCTAGCATGTATCCACGCCACTTTGGCATCACGTTTTTAAATAAAGAAGAGTACGATCAGACATTAACCTATGCATTAGAACAAGAACTTCCTCTCTTTAGCAAACCAATGACCCGATTTGAGGGTCGGCAAGAAGAGCATATGACATTTTTCTTAATCGACCCAGCTAATAATTTATTGGAATTTAAATACTATCATGATCCAGAAATGGCTTATTAATAGTAAGGCTCTGCATTTCCTTATGAAAGGAATACAGAGTTTTACTATATTTATTCTGTCTTCTATACTCCGATTTTTTCTAAGTAGGGATAGTTTTTATAATAAAGTAATAAGTTGATTGGAAATTTTAATTGATACATATTTACTAAATACATGATTTTTTGTTCCATTTCATCGTTTTTCATAAAATACTCCCAAATTATTTCCGGGGAAATAATTTAAATATCAACATATTTAGATCTTTTACAACTGTTTTTTCTTTGCAACTCTCAATGATATTGTCGATTTTAGACATATAAAAACAAGGTTATCATATTCATAATTATTGTCCTATGGGATGGTAATGGAAATTGTCTTTAAATAAACATTGCTCTGCTTTGGAAATTAAACAAGTATACGTTTCGTCTTTCATATCTTTCCTGCAATAATAAAGATCACTTACTTAAAATATTTCATTTTTCCTCATATTTCATTATAATACACCTATATGTAATTGAACGATTTCACAAGGAGACTACAAATGAAACAAAACCCAGAACAATGGACATCAAAATTAGGTTTCATATTAGCTACTGCCGGCTCAGCCATTGGCCTTGGAGCTATTTGGAAATTCCCATATATGGCAGGTATTTCGGGAGGTGGCGCATTCTTTTTCATCTTCTTACTTTTTACGATTTTTATAGGACTACCTATCCTGCTTGCTGAGTTTATCATAGGCCGTGGGGCGCAAAAAGATGCTGTTTCGGCGTATACAGTCTTTGCTCCAAATACACGATGGAATCTTATCGGAATTCTCGGAATGGTAACATGTTTTATCTTACTGTCATTTTATAGTGTTGTTGGCGGATGGATATTGATTTATCTTTTTCAAACATTAACAGGCAACTTATCTGGATTAACTGATCAGGGATATGGTGATTTATTTAATCATTTCATTGCCAATCCGGCATTTGCTATTTCTGCTCAATTTCTTTTTATAGCTATTACTATCATCGTTGTAGCGAAAGGGATTCAAAAAGGAATAGAAAAAACAAGTAAAATTATGATGCCTGCCCTGTTTATTGCTTTTATCATTTTAATCATTCGTTCTCTGACATTAAGTAATATTGGTGAAGGACTTGCTTTTTTCTTATATCCCGACTTTTCAAATTTAAGTTCAAAGACAATTCTTTTTGCGTTAGGACAATCTTTCTTTTCCATAAGTGTCGGTGTTTCGGTAATGGTAACATATAGTTCTTATTTATCTAAAAACGAGGATCTACCAAAATCAGCATTTACCATTGTCATGATGAATATATTTATTTCAATTTTAGCTGGTCTTGCTATTTTTCCAGCAGTATTTTCATTTAATTTTGAACCGACTGAAGGACCAGGACTATTATTTGTTGTTCTTCCAGCCGTATTTAATCAAATGCCACTCGGCTCTATCTTTTTATTTATCTTTTTATTATTATTTTTATTCGCAACATTCACATCGGCATTTTCTATGCTAGAAATAATTGTTGCTGCTGTCACAAAAGGAGATTCTATAAAGCGAAGAAAAGTCACATGGGTTACGGGTATACTTATTTTTATCGTTGGTATTCCCGCTTCATTATCGTATGGTTTACTTAGTGATTTTACTATTCTAGGGAAAACAGTTTTTGACTTGTCTGATTATCTGGTCTCTAACATATTAATGCCTTTGGGAGCACTGCTCATTTCCATTTTTGTCGCATTTAAAATTCCTAGGAAAGTCTTGTTAGAAGAATTAAGTTCAGGGTCTGGTTATGGAAAAAGACTGTTTGCAGTTTGGTTTTTACTCATTAAATATGTCGCACCTATTGCAATCATTATTGTATTTTTAGACGCAATCGGACTGTTAAAATTATAGATCTATTAAAAAACTGTTTTGGAAATTGTAATTTATAATAAAAACTGTTCTAAAGATCAGGTTTTAGCTCAAATCCTGTCTTTTATACTTAAATAGTATCCTTAATTTATTTTCTGATCGGTGTGTGCAGCATATGGAAAAACTAAAAGAAGTACTTGGTTTCGCTCTATTCACCTTATTTTTTGGTCTCATTACATCTTTTCTTACAATTGAATATATGGATGAATACGATATTTTATCTGCTGAAAAAGTAGATGTTCCTATTATCCAAAAAGTCGGAGAAAAAAACTTATTTACTCCGCCATCCTATTTTGTTCGAGTAGAATTGCCCCATGGAGAAGAATCCGAATATTTAAGTCGGATTTCTAAACATCAAATGAAGGAAGTAGAGCCGGGAGATCATCTTAGCGGTTTTACTACGAATGGTAGGGATTTCTTGACATGGAGAGATTTTATAATTGATGGCTTTATATTTTTAGGAGCTATTTTACTATTTGGGGCATTCACACTTCTCGGTGTCTTTATGTTACTTTCAGCCATACCTGCAGTCGATCGATTTTTTGAAGAAAAAACATTTTTAGGAAGACGGACAATAGGAAATGGAATGAAACTATTAACGATTGCAATCTCAGTATTTGTTTATTTTTCTGGAAGATTTCTACACAACTTACTTTTAAAATTATTTCCTTTTATGAAAACTAGTACAGAAGCCAAAATTATTGACTCGTATTCTTATTTCAGTTATCGCAAATACGAAGACTCTGTTTATGAATTCACCATATTATTTGAAGATGTAAATGGAAATGAAATAGAAGTCATAAAAGAAGTAACAAGAAGTACGTTCAATCATTATACACTCGGTGAATCACTACCTATCTCATATAGAACGCAAAATCCGTATGATGTATTTGTTAATCAAACCACTTTTGCAGACATATTTGGAATGGTCGTATATCTTGAATTATTTATGTACCTATTTTTCATTGCCACCATAATTTTTACCGGGTATGTATTATTAAATAAAAGAAAGAAGAATAAATCACGTGCGGATTAAAAGGGAAAGATCTGGTTTTAGATAACCAGATTTTTTTGATAGGCGTTAGTAAATCTACAACGAAAAGTCATTAGTTATTTACTTCTTCTTATTCTAGTAAATGAATTTTTTATCAATAAATAAAGTAAGAAAAGTGAGTTTAAAAATAAAGCTGTCCATAAAACTAACTTACTATCCGCATCCACGACTTGACTGCCAGCTCCTACGCCAACCATAAAGATGATTAATCCTAAAAATAAATTGCGAAAATCTATACGGGCTTTTTTGTCTTTATCAAAAACAACATCATATAATCTATTCATCATGTTTTTCGTGTTACCTGTCATAATGCCATTATTAATTGTTGTCGTCCCTATTTTTCTAAACACCGAAAGTTCATATCCTGCTAATATACCGAGCAGGAAAACCATCAATGAACCAGGAATGTGTAATTGAACAAGAGCAAGTATAAATAAAAACACTTCCTGAATCAGCAAAAATATACCAAACTGACTAAAATCGATTTTTTTAACTTTCTCAATAATTGCTTCACCGAAAAATGCACCAGCCATGAAGCCCCCTAACACAGATAAATGTCCTGCCGCTGCTTTCCACTCTGCTGAAAATAATTTTGTACTCATCACAACGATATTTCCTGTCTGTGCACTTACAAAAACTTCATTATATTCTAAGTATGTAAAAGCATCAATAAAGCCCATTAAAAATATAGAAAAAATTGTTAGTATACTTTTTGCCAGTTTGGAACAATCGTTCTTTTTCGACATACGTTATCCTTCCTTTTCCGCTGTATACTATCAGGAAAAATTCACATATATCGTTTTACCCGTTCATGAAAAAAGTAATCAAGCCTACTTTCTTAGTAAATTATTTTAAGAAAGCAACAACCTATCTTTTCTTCAAAAGAATCAAGTGTTAGTTTTTTTCAAAAAGGGTAGATGGTAGTACAAGCCAAATTAGAAAACTTAATCGGATTATTTACAGAAAGGAGCTAGAATAGTATGGAGGATAAAAATCATTTGGATTCAAATTCCCTACCTCAACCTAGAAAAGAAGAGCGAGGTGGGGATATACTTGGAGCGCGTAATCTAGAGGTGGAAAGCCAGAACCCGGATTTTTTTGTTTCACCTGATGTAGACCATGGAACAATGCCTAACTTGAAATGGCCATTTGCCATGAGTCATATGCGTGTTGAATCTGGTGGTTGGTCCAGAGAAGTTACAGTACGGGAAATGCCAGAGTCCACACAAATCGCTTCGGTCAATATGCACCTCGAACCCGGAGGAATACGGGAACTGCATTGGCATAAAGAGGCAGAATGGGCGATGATGATTAAAGGTTCTGCTCGAGTAACGTCAATCGATACAGAAGGAAACGTCGCTATCGACGACGTAGAGGAAGGTGGATTATGGAATTTTCCTTCTGGGATACCTCATTCTATCCAAGCTTTGGAAAATGGGGCCGAATTCCTTTTAGTATTTGATGATGGAGCTTTTTCTGAGAATAGTACATTTGCTATATCAGATTGGATTGCACATACACCTAAAGAGGTGTTGGCAAAAAATTTCGGAGTATCAGCAGATTACTTTGATAAATTCCCAGATGGAGAAAAATATATGTTAAAAGGTAAAGTACCCGGACCATTAATACAAAATTTGCCGGAGAGCCCAAATAAAGCAGTAGACCCGCCTTTTACTTTCAGTTTTTATGATGGAAAAAAAGTGGAGACAGAAGGCGGTACTGTGTATATTGTTGATTCAACTAACTTTAAGCAAGCGACTACAATAGCAGCTGCATTAGTAGAAGTTGAACCAGGTGGTATCAGAGAGCTACATTGGCATCCGAATGCAGCTGAGTGGCAATATTATTTAGAAGGCCAAGGACGAATGACGGTATTTGCAGCAACCGGAAAAGCTCGTACGTACGATTACCAAGCTGGAGATGCCGGTTATGTTCCTTTTGCAATGGGACATTATATTGAAAATACAGGGGACACACCATTACGCTTTTTAGAAATGTTCCAAAGCGATCATTTTGCAGACCTCTCATTAAGTCGCTGGATGTCTCAAACACCTCCAAGTCTATTAAAAGAACACTTACCTATTGACGATGATTTTATTAAGAATCATTTACACAGTGATTTACGACCAGTTGTAAAATGGGGAAGATCAGCTAAATAAAAGGCGTAAAAAGTTGGATGTAACTAGGAGAACTGTAAAGTTATCATTGTATATCAAAACACCCCTTCCTCTTGAACGGAGGAAAGGGTGTTGATTTTTGGATTTGCATTTTTAGTTTAAGAAGTTTACCATTAAGTCTTCTTACTTATCTTTATAGTTTTCCTTATATTCATTCACTTTTTTCATTACTTTTTTCTCAACTCTTTCTACAAGTTCATCTTGCAATTTACGTTTTGGCTTAGGATGAAACCATTCGATATTCTCATCATATAGTATTCCTTTATACTCATCCCCATCAATCGTTAATTTAAATTGATGGCGTTCATTTACTTGGCTTTCAAACAAAGGAGTTACTTCTATCCCATCCATTTTTTCTTTCACATGGTGTTCCCTAAGCATCTTATAGATCTTTGCTTCCAACCACTGTAAATCATCTTTATTAAGATCTTGTTTTGGATGTGGGTGAAGCCAATGAATTTCTCCTTCATGATAATCCCCTTTAAACTGTTTACCTTCTATGGATAAAGTAAATTGGCGTCGTTCATATGTCCGCTCTTCATAAATCGGCTCTACATCAAATTCATCGACCAGAGTAAATCCCTCCGAGAACTGTTTTTAAGATATAATGTTAGTTAAAAAACTTTTGAATTTCCTGGATATACTTTAAGAAAACCAACCATTTTAATAAACTTCTTGCTACTCTTTATTATTAACCAAATCATTAAAGTTTATTACTCGGTGGCTTACTCTCTGCAATAAGTGAAGATTATGGCTAATAGCTAAAACACCTAACTTACAATCTGCAGTCATCCTTAACAATTTTGTCCATACTTGGGCTTGCGTAACTGCATCAAGCATTGTAGTTATCTCATCTGCGATAATATATTTCGTTTCTGGACCTAAGGAACGGGCAAGACAAAAACGTTGAAGTTCACCACTCGAAAGTTCCTTTGAACGGCGTTGTAACCATTCTTTTTGAATTCCCAATTCACTAAGTAATTGATTATCTTCATCATAACCCACTTCCTGCAGAACTTTTTTCATCTTCCATGTTGGATTAATTGCTTTTTCAGGATGTTGCCACACTAACTGAACCGGTTGAATACCCGTCTTAGGATATAGAGATCCATCTATTGTTATTCTGCCTTCATTTGGTTTCATATACCCGGAAATAATTTTTGCAAACGTTGTTTTTCCAGTCCCACTTTCTCCGTATAGACCAACTACTTCACCCGGTGAGATAGTAATATTTATTTGTTTAAATAAAAAGGAGGATTTCCCATAGCGATAACTTACTCCATTTGCCTCAAGCATAAAAACACCTTACCATTCCATCGATTACCTTTTTAATACTTACCATTCCTTGCCTACACCTGTCTGTAGCAATTGGACAATGATTTACGAAAGAACATCCGGATAATGGAGCAGGCCACGTCTCATCAACGCCTTTTAGCGTAGTAAAACTATTTTGCGGCAATGCATTCCATAGTGCTTTTGTGTAAGGATGTCTGAGCCGCTCTCCTTTTCCTGTAAAATCAGTAATATTTGCTATTTCAACAGTTTGTCCAGCGTAAAATACGACAACTTTATGTGCAATCTCTAAGGCTGCAGTAATGTCATGAGTGATGAATAGCAATCCTCTCTCTTTGGTAACGAGTTGCTTCAGATGATAGAGCATTTCTTGAAGAGATTTTTCGTCTAATCCTGAGGTTGGCTCATCAGCAACGATTAGTTTTGCATCACTTGCCATTGCGGTTGATATTAATACTTTCCTTGCCATTCCACCAGATAATTCAAAGGGATAACGTTCCGAGGATGTATCTGGTAAACCTAGTTTTTGAAAAACTTTCTGCTGTATCATTCGTTTATTCTTCTCTTTTATAATCGATTGGACCTGTTTACCAACTTTCATTAAAGGATCTAATGCATCAATGGATTGAGGTATAAGAGAAATTTCTTTGCCGCGTAGTATCTTTTTTCTTTCTTCCGATAATGCTTTCCCTTTATAATTAATCGTTCCATAAAGCAGAGCGTTTCTTGGCAGTATGCCCAAAATAGCATCGACAAATAAGCTTTTTCCTGAGCCACTTGCTCCAACTAGGGCAATAATTTCTCCTTCATGGATTGAAAAGTCTAGATTACGAATAACATATGTCTCCTCTTCGCGCAATCCTTCTCCATATTTCTTAAAAGATAATGAAAGATTTCTCACTTCAAACAAAGGAGTTGTCATAGTTATTTTGTTATTTAGTCGTGAAGTCAACTCCCGTCCCCTCCTTTCAAAGTCCAAGAGTATTTAATGACTCTTATCGACCATAATATGGATGAATGAATCTATTTATACTTTTACCAAGAAGTTCAAATGCACTTATCATTATTAATAGGGAAAGACCAGGAAAACAAGCAAGCCACCACATACCTGTAGAAAGGTATTGCATCGATTCGGATAAAATAATTCCAATTGCCGGTGATTCGGTTGATAGGCCGAATCCTAGAAATGTAATGGCCGCCTCATGTAATATCGCATGTGGAAATAATAAAACTAGTCCCACAAAAAGCTGAGGCATTAAATTAGGAATATAATGATGTATTACAATCCAGCTAAATGATTTTCCTAATTTAGTTGATACGTTGATATATTCAGATGATTTGATTTGTAAAATTTCAGCTCTAAGTAAGCGTGCTAAGCTTGGCCAATGTGTTAATGCAATCCCGATAACCACTCCTTTCCCTCCGCCTCCAAGTACAAAAGAAATTAAGATTAGTGATACTATATGAGGGATACTAAGAAAAAGATCAATCATCCATGTGATGATTCCATCAGCAACTTTGCTCCAAGATGAAAGTAAACTAAAAATTAGTGCAATGAGCACACTGAATATTGCAGCAAATAAACCAACCCTGAAACTAAGTGTTAAACCTTTCAGTGTACGCGCGAACATATCCCTTCCTAACCAGTCCGTACCAAAGAGGTGTCTCAAGGATGGTGGTTGACTCTTATTCTGTAAATTGATCCCCAACTCACTAGGACCAATAAACAATCCACTTATGGTTATTACTAATAAAATTATGATGGTAACAACGATCGTAACCAAAGTCAACTGTCGCTTATTAAACTGAGTTGTTTGAATATGGGGTATCATTTAGACTTCCCCCTCTCTTATTCGCGGATCAACGATACGATAAAGTATTTCTGCTATGATGTTTCCTATAAAAACAAACAACGCACTAAATAATACGATGCCTAATAATAGAGGGACATCTCCACCTAAACCAGCCTGAACAATAGTTTGACCGAGACCCGGATAGGAGAATACTTGCTCCGCAAGTACAGCACCACCAAAAAGCTCTGCAAAAGAAGCAAAATGTAACGAAATTGCCGGCAACGATATATTCCGTAAACCATGTCTCCATAAAAGTGTACATCCACTTTCTCCTTTTGCTCTACCAAATCGAATATATTCAGTTTCTAGAACTTCTATTAGTTTTTCTCTTGTATGAAGCGTCACATTTGCCACTCCAACAATACTTAATGTAATAGCTGGTAAAAAAGCATGATATAACTTGTCTAAGAAAGTTACATGTTCAGCTGATAAACCAATCGGAGTTCCGAGTCCGATAGGAAACCAACCAAGCCAAACCGAAAAAACCATTAAAAGTAATATACCTAACCAAAATCCTGGAGTTGATGCAAGGATAAAACAATAAGTTTTTATGAATCGATCAAGTAAACTTCCTTCGTTCATACCTCCTAGAACACCCAAAAAGAAGCCAAGTATTCCTGACAGAATCCAAGCAATCGCCATAAGTAGAATAGAAGACAAAAAACGTTCAGCAATAATATCCGCTACAGAACTACGATAAATATAGGAGGTCCCAAGGTTTCCCTCTAATATCGCTTTTCCCCAGTTTAACAACTGCTTCGTTTTTGATTCATTTAATCCCCAATACTCGACAATATTCTCTGTCTGCTCTGGACCGACTCTTGTCAAATCCGCACCAATGTACGTTTGAACAGGATCAATAGGTGAATAGCTAACAAGCAAGAAGGATAATATGCAAATTGCAATTAGTAATGAGATCAGCCTCATACATTTACGTATCAAGTAGTATACAATTGATAAAAGTCGCAAGTTACACCTTCTCTCTATAAAACTATAAAAATCTAATTTATACTTTTTAATCCCAGTGCCAGTTTTCAATAAAATCAGTTATTGGCCATCCATGACCATGAGGCTGTAATTTCTGCTCACCAATATTTAACTTTTCATGCACAAAATACAAATGTTTAAGATTAACAAGCCAAACCCAAGGAGCATCTCCAAGTGCTGAAAAACCTGTATTTCCGTCCCACTGCGCTTTCTGCCAATATTTATTTGCTTCTTCTTGAGTAGTTGCGCGCATTGCCTGCTCCATATATTGATCAACGAATGGATTGGTGTAAAAATTAATATTGTAATAGCCTACACCCTTTGTTGAACTACTATAGATATTATACATTTCAAGCGGATCATGACTTCCCCATCCCATCATAACAGGAGAATTATGCATTAGCCTTTCTAGTTCATTCCAACTTTTACCTTCTGGTATTACTTCTATTCCTAGCTCTTTCATCTCATCGGCAAATGCGATAGATAAAGATTGACGAATAGCATCTCCCGCTGGATAAAGCAATGTAAAGGTTGCTCTTATTCCTGCCTTTTCCCTTATTCCTTCTTCCGTTTCCTTCCATCCTGCTTCATCCAATATTTCCTTTGCTTTCTCTTTATCCATATGAATCACGGTATCCGGATTCCACCATGGCAGATAGTCTGCTACCGAATAAGCCGGAGTACCATACCCATCTAGTACACCGGCTACAAGAGCATCCCGATCAATTGCAAGGTTCATAGCTTTTCGAATAGCGATATCTTCGGTCACATTATTTCCAACTGGAACTCCATCAATTGTTTCCTCCCCGTATTTGATATACGGGAAAACAATCCCACGATTATCAACGCTTTCTAGTTCAATTAACCTCATTCCTTTTATCTCTTTTGTCGCAAAACTTGGTGGGACGGACACAATATCCACTTCACCCGTTTTTGCTGCAGCATATGCCGCATCTTCCGATAAGAATAAAAAGGTTAGTTTTTTAAAATATGGACTTTTACCATAATAATATGGATTTTCTTCAACGATCAGTTGCTGCTCCTTATCCCATTGTACTAATTTATAAGGACCTGAACCGATTGGATTTTCATTATAGGAATCAGTATACGCATGCTGCGGTACAATACCAGTCGAAATAAGCAATGTATTAAAAGTTGATTCGGGTTTTTTCAAACGAAACCTAACAGTATACTCATTCACCTTTTCTACCTTTTCCATATTACTTAAATCAATGATTGAACCACTCGTTTTAGCAGTTTCATAAGTGAAAACGACATCATCAGCAGTAAGTTTCTCACCATCTGAAAATTTAACATCTTTTCGGAGTTCAATCGTATATTCGAGCCCGTCCTCACTAACTGCATAGCCTGTCGCTAAATCATTTATAATCTGGAAATCCTTATCATATTTGAACAGCGTACTTTGAAATAAAGGAGACCCATGTCTTCCCCAACCGGTGGTAGGATCATACCCATCATCTTGCTCTCCACCAATAGCCAATATAAGTTCATCCCTTGATTTGTCTACATCTATGGATTCTATCTGATTATTTTTAGTGCAAGCACTTAATAAGAGGAGGAGTAAAATAATTAACAAACAGCCTCGATTCATCTACATACCCCCAAATCATACTTGTTTCTTATTAGTATTTTCTTAAAAAACTTGGTTTCGAGTGAAACCAAGCTTGATTAATTATATGATGACAAGTTCTAAAAATTCGTTCTATTACTTGCGTTTGATTTGCCATCACTCGAATCGAGCATCCAGGGACCGTTAAGCTTGACAATCCCGCTTTAAAATCTCCATCCAATTTATAAATTTCTCGATGAAGTTGATCAATTAGTTGCCTTTCGAACATATCGCTAATAATAAAGAAAGAACCTAAGTGGGTATATCCTTCCATAAATCCTAATCCATTAATATGCTGTTCTTTAGAAGATAATTTGAGATGATCAAAAGCGATGAGTTCTTCTTCTAGGTAGATTTCATTTACCAATCGTAACTTGTCATAACTAAAAAGTTCCCCCTCTGGTGACCAGCCAGGTGTAATAATATCTGAATATAGAAAAGTGGATCCTTTTTCCATTTTTATAGTGTTTTTTTGAAAATAACGTGCATCTTTATAGGCAATAAGTGGATCAGCCAAGAACTCTAAATAACTATCTTTAGCTAAATGAATTTCTGTTTCTTGATATGCTTGTGTTTTTGGTGTTTTATATACTTTTGTAGCAGACTGTGTGGTCAAAGTAAGTCTAGCTTTTTCCCGTAACGAAACTACCATTCGATACGTATCCCCGTCTAAATAACCACCACCTGGATTAAGAATATAAAAACAAGGTTGATTAGATTGATTATGGTACACTGGGCGCATTACCTTAAACGCGCCTTGAAAATAAATATTTTTAGCAACTGATTTCCCTTGACGATTTTCTATATCCAATTCTAAAATCCCTGTCCAATTGGCCATTTATAGGGAACCTAAACCTTTTAATAATGCGTGTTTTTCAATCCATTCAACTACTTGATCAAGACCTTCATTTTTTTTTAAGTTTGTAAAAATGAATGGCTTATCGCTACGAAAGGTTTTCGTGTCCTTTTCCATTACTTCCAGACTGGCACCGACATATGGTGCTAAGTCTGTTTTATTAATGATAAACAAATCAGATTTTATCATCCCTTGTCCACCTTTACGTGGGATCTTTTCTCCTTGAGCAACATCGATAATATAGATAGAAAAATCAACAAGCTCTGGACTAAATGTCGCTGCCAGGTTATCTCCACCACTCTCTACAAAAATAAGTTCTACATCTGGATGCTTTTCTATCAATTCATCTATTGCCGAAAAGTTCATAGAAGCATCTTCACGTATCGCAGTATGTGGACATCCACCCGTTTCCACACCAATAATTCGATCCTCTGGCAAAATTCCGTTTGCTACTAAAAACTTCGCGTCTTCTTTCGTATAAATATCATTAGTTATTACAGCCATACTTACTTTATTATTTAATTCCCTTGTTATTTTTTCGATTAACATTGTCTTACCTGCACCAACTGGGCCACCAACACCTATTCTTACTGGCTCCATATAAAACACTTCCTTTACGAATATTTTTCTTTGAAAATAGATTTTAAGATGAAAAAATACGAATATTTATTTGTTCATGCGCCATTTGAGATCGTTCAATACCAGGGGCAACGATTCCAAAATCGTTTTCAGAAAGTTGATTAATTACCTTTACCGCTTTTGATATTTCTTGTTGATATTCATAAATTATTTTTTGTCCTGTTGTTTGTCCCAAAGGAATAGCTCGAACTGCATTCTGTACGAGACTGACAATAGCTGAATACAAATACAATTGATTGGTCGTTTCTTTTTCTACCCCTAAACAATAACCCACCATGGTAAATACAATTGCGGGATGGCCAAACGATTGCTTTTTTTGGATACGTTCCCTGTACGACCTAAGTAGCTCCGCATCAAAGAGTGATTCTACCATCGCTAACATACGTTCGCCAATACGCACTGTTCCTTCTCTAGTTTCTTCAGAAAAATTTTGAACCGTTAATAATCGATCTAAATGCCAAATAATAGCCAACTTGTCTTCTTCTAATGCCTCATAAACAAGTCGTGCTGCTAGTCCATCCGAATAAACAAGTTGATTATGCAAGTATAGGCTTAACCACTTAGAGAAGGTGTCTTTATCGTAAACGACACCTTCTTGTATATAACTTTCCATTCCAAATGAATGACTAAAAGCCCCTGTTGGAAAATTTGAATCACATAACTGAATGAGAGCTAATAAGTTTTCATTCATGACTATGTCCTATATGTCGAAAGGCTTTTTTCACCTTTCGTTTTTCTCGTTTAAATGGTATATCAACTTCTTCTAATAATTGCTCAATAAGATAATCATATTGAATAAGCATATCATCCGCTTCAAACTGCGCAGGAAGATGACGGTTCCCAAGCTGATGAGCAATCATTCCCATCTCTTGCATATTACGTGGGCTAATAACTAATAGATCATCTAATAATACATCAATAACAATCATATTTTTCTCGTCCATATAAAGTACATCACCGGCCACAAGATCACGTGGCTCCTGTAAACGAATACCAAGTTCTCTTCCATGGTCAGTTTTAACTCGTTGAATTCTCTTTACTAAGTGCGCACTTTCCAATAAAACTTTCTCTACATGTCTTTTTTCTATTTCTTTTGTATTTAATTGTTCAATATTGGTAACGATACGTTCGATAATCATTACTTCACCTCTAAAATAAGAAATAACGCTGCCCTATAGGCACCACATCAACCGGCTCACACGTAATTATTTCCCCATCAATTTTTACTTCATATGTTTGTGGATCAACATCAATATCTGGCGTTTCCGTATTTAATTTCATATCCTTTTTTGTCAAATTACGAATTCCCCGTACTGGGCGAACTTGCTTTTCCAGTCCAAGTCTTTCATGCAATTTATTATCGTATGCTGCCTGAGAGATAAATGTAAAAGAACTTTTACCAAGTGCTTTACCTAATGCCGCGTACATTGGACGATAAATCATTGGCTGAGGAGTTGGAATTGTTGCATTTGCATCTCCCATCAGGCTATTTACCACTAATCCGCTCTTTAAAATCATTTCCGGTTTTGCTCCAAAAAACTTCGGATCCCATAGAACTAGGTCGGCAACTTTTCCTTCTTCAATCGAACCAACATACTCGGAAATACCATGTGTAATTGCTGGATTAATCGTATATTTGGCAATATAACGTTTTGCTCGATTATTATCTGCATATTCATTATCCCCTTTCATTGTGCCTAATTGCTTCTTCATCTTATCCGCCGTTTGCCACGTTCGCATGACTACTTCACCGATACGTCCCATTGCTTGCGCATCTGAACTAGTCATACTAAATACACCCATGTCTTGTAAAACGTCCTCAGCAGCAATTGTTTCTCGGCGAATCCGTGAATCAGCAAATGCAATATCTTCAGGCACAGACGGATTTAAATGATGGCAAACCATTAACATATCAAGATGTTCATCAATTGTATTAATCGTAAATGGTAACGTTGGATTCGTAGAAGATGGTAATACATTCATCATTCCAGCAGATTTAATTAAATCCGGTGCGTGACCTCCTCCAGCGCCTTCCGTATGATACATATGAATAACCCGGCCCTTAATTGCTTTCATTGTATTTTCAAAAAATCCGCCTTCATTCAACGTATCCGCATGTAGTGCTATTTGAACGTCAAATTCTTCTGCAACTTGTAATGAATGATCCAATGAGGATGATGTTGCTCCCCAATCTTCATGTACTTTTAAACCAATTGCACCAGCAAGGATTTGTTCAGCAAGCGGGGCTCTTGTAGCAGCGTGGCCCTTTCCCGTTAACCCAACATTGATTGGTAGACTTTCTACAGCTTCTAACATACGGTGCATATTCCATTCACCCGGTGTAACTGTTGTCGCTCTAGAACCTGCCCCGGGTCCAGTTCCTCCTCCAATTAAAGTCGTTAATCCAGCTGTCAAAGCAACTTCTACTTGGTCAGGATTAATGAAATGTACATGGGTATCAATACCCCCGGCTGTTAGTATCAACCCTTCACCAGCAATAACCTCAGTAGAAGAACCTAAAATAATATCAACATTGTCCATGATAAGCGGATTTCCACTTTTGCCAATTTTGTAAATAAGGCCATCTCGAAGTGCAACGTCGGCTTTATAAATCCCTGTATAGTCTAGTACAATAACATTCGTAATAACCGTATCCGGAACTCCGTCAGCTCTTGTAGCTAAAGGATGTTGACCCATTCCATCACGAATTACCTTTCCACCACCAAAAACTACTTCTTCACCATACGTTGTATAATCTTTTTCTATTTGGATAAATAAATCAGTATCCGCTAAACGGATCGAATCACCAATCGTTGGTCCGTACATTTGTGAATATTGTTCTCTAGACATTCTAAAGCTCATTTAATATCCCTACTTTCAAGTGAACCATCTACTTTATTATTAAAACCATAAACTTCTCTTTGCCCTGAAAAATCTATTAACTCTACCGTTTTTTCATCTCCTGGTTCAAATCGAACCGCAGCACCTGCTGGGATATTAAGGCGCTTCCCAATAGATTTCTCTCGTTTAAACTTCAACGCATCATTTACTTCAAAAAAATGAAAATGAGAACCAATTTGAACAGGTCTATCACCAGTATTCATAACGGATATACTTATAACTTCTTTATCTTGATTACAAATGATTTCCTCTTCTTTTAAAATGAATTCACCAGGAATCATTTAGGTCCAACTCCCTTCATAATTTACTTCACTCATTTCGTTTATCGGATCGGATTGTGCACAGTAACTAGCTTTGTCCCGTCTGGAAAAGTGGCCTCAACCTGTATATCGTCAATCATCTCGGCTACACCCTCCATAACATCGTCTCTTGATAGGATCGTTGCACCAAATTCCATTAACTCCGCTACTGTCTTGCCATCCCTTGCTCCTTCAATGACTTCATATGTAATTAAAGCCATTGCTTCTGGATGGTTTAACTGCAACCCTCTTTCCTTTCTACGTCGAGCAAGATCCGCCGCTACAACAATTAAAAGTTTATCTATTTCACGCGGTAATAACTGCATTAATTTTCCCCTCCTAAATCGGCTGACATAAGCTTATTGCTATCATTTCCAAAATCTATAGCCATTATGAGTAAATTTACGCCCCGAAAAAATATTGACTTTTCGATCAATTCAGTCAATTGCTTTGTGTTAATTTGCGTTGTATTTTTGTCCACCAAAAAAACGCCTATTTGTGATTAAATAAACGCCTTACGAGCATTGCGAAATTATTAAGTTGTTTTAAAAAAGTGTGTTATTTTAAGGTTATTTTTAGAATTGTTTTTGAATACAATCGATGCATTGGAGAAGGTGATTCTCCTAAATAAAGTAGGGGGAGTGCACTTTTACAATCGGTAGATTAACCGTTGTGAAAAGAGTTTGAGAAAGTGAAAATTCTGTTCATCCTATTAAATTATATTTTATAGAGTTGGCCTCCTTTACCTCTCAATTTCTGAACACTATAATAGTATATGGTTATTTTATAGCTCGGTCAACAATTACGTTTATTATAAGTACAGGGTTGATAAAAGAGAATCTATGAATGATGAATGTTATTATTTAAATAGAAGAGTTCATTAGAGTATGGTAAAGATACTGTATCTAAACAACTTTTCCGAAGGAGTGCTTTTTATGAATTCCACAGCAAACAAAATTTTAAGCCATTATTTCGGATATGAAACGTTTCGTGCAGGCCAAGCAGAAACAATTGATTATATACTTCAGTCAAAAAATACCCTAGCTGTTATGCCGACAGGAAGTGGGAAGTCATTATGTTATCAGATTCCAGGACTTTTATTAGACGGAACAGCCCTTATTATTTCACCACTTATCTCGCTGATGAAAGACCAAGTCGATGCGCTGCAATCTTTAGGGATAGCTGCTACATATGTAAATAGTTCATTATCTCCTTCCGAACAGAGTGTGCGCCTAAATGATATAAGAATGGGAAAATACAAATTTGTTTACGTAGCACCTGAGCGATTTGAATCGTCTTATTTTATGAATAGTATGAAGAACTTGCGCTTATCTCTAATCGCATTTGACGAAGCACATTGTATCTCCCAATGGGGGCACGATTTTAGACCGAGTTATCGTTCAATTATTCCCCGTTTAAATGAGATGCCTCGTCTTCCAGTACTAATTGCTTTAACCGCAACAGCGACACAAGACGTTATTACAGATATTCAGAATTTATTACAAATCGATCCCCATCATATCGTCAAAACTGGGTTTGAACGTGAAAATTTATCCTTCCATCTTGTAAAAGGAAAAGACAAATATTCGTATGTTCGATCTTTTTTAGACGAGCATAAAGATGAGTCAGGTATAATTTACACAGCAACCCGAAAGCAAGCAGACATGCTTTACGACCAATTACATAAAAAAGGGATAGCCGTTGAAAAGTATCATGCAGGACTCTCCGAAGAGGAAAGAAAACGTGCGCAATCAGCGTTTATCCGTGACGAGATACCAATTATGGTCGCAACCAATGCATTTGGGATGGGAATTGATAAATCGAATGTTCGGTTCGTTATTCATTATGCCATGCCGATGAATATCGAATCTTATTATCAAGAAGCAGGAAGAGCGGGTCGTGACGGGGAGCCAAGTGATTGTATCTTGCTATTTTCCCCTCAGGACATCCAGCTACAAAAATTTTTAATTGAGCAATCGGATTTTTCGGAAGAAGCAAAACAAAATGAATACCGTAAATTACAAGCAATGATCAATTACTGTCATACACATAGCTGCTTAAGTTTGTACATCATCAATTACTTTACGAATGAAAGTGAAGCAGGAAGTGAACCTTGCGGACGCTGCGGCAATTGTATGTACCAATCGGAAAAAGTCGATATAACCGAAGAAGCACAAATGATTCTCTCTTGCGTGAAACGAATGGGAGAGCGATTCGGCGTTGGAATGACAGCAAAAGTATTACGTGGATCTAAAGATAAAAAAATTACTTCTTTTAAGCTAGATACACTCTCTACTTATGGAATTTTATCTGCTTATACGGAAAAAGATCTTACAGAACGGATTCAATTTCTAATTGCAGAGAATTTTCTTGGGAGTGAAGAAGGAAAATATCCGATCTTAAAATTAAACAAACAGTCTGTGGATGTGTTAAAAGGTAAACAGAGCGTTTGGATGTATACTGCTCCAATTCCTTCTATAGAAGAAGCCGATTTTCAGAAAGAGCTGTTTGACCTATTACGCGCATTAAGAAAACAAATCGCTGATGAAACAAATGTACCACCTTATGTATTGTTTTCTGATGCAACATTAAGAGATTTATGTCGTTATTTCCCGACAACCAAAGAAGAAATGCTAGAAATAAAGGGTATTGGAGAAAAGAAGTATGAACAATATGGGGAAATATTTTTACACGAAATTAACGAGTGGAAAGCAGCTCACCCGGAAGTAAAACCGAAAATTCAAATAAACAGTTCGCCAGTTGTTCGACGTGTGAGAAAAACTTCAGAGCATGAAGGGCCAAGTCATCTGGCTAGCTATAAAATGTTTCAAACAGGTAAATCGATTAAGGAAATTGCGATTATTCGAGAAATGAATGAACAAACAATTGAAAAACATTTATTCAAAGCTTTTGAAGACGGATACCCATTAGCCTGGAACATCTTTTTTAATGATGAAGAGGAAAAAGTGATCCTACAAGCGCATGAACAATTGGAGGAAAAACGCTTAAAACCTTTGAAAGAATCACTCCCTGACTCTTATGATTATCGAAAAATACAAGCTGTACTAGTCAAAAATAATCTTACATGAACTTCTTATCCCAAATTGATGTTCAAACGTATTCACTCATTTTGTAGATCGGATAAATTAAGTGTTCGATCGAATGCTTAAACAATATGAGAAAAGGAATAATAGGTGTAGAGGTGAATCCATTATGGCTGATATCTTTTTAAGTTATTCTATTCGACTTATCTTAACAATAGTTGTGATCATTATTTTAGCCTATATTCTTTTTAAATTTCGAGCCAAGAAAAACGCTACAAGAAGTTCGCTTGATATTATGAAGGAACGCTTAGAAAAAGGGGAAATAACAGAAGAAGACTATCGACGAGCTAAAGAAAAACAAGGAAAAAAGTGACGCTCTTTGAAATGAACCCCTTAAGATAAACAAATGTACTGTATTATCTTAAGGGAGTTCTTTACTTTGACAAGATAGAATACTCATCAACATCACTATTTTTAAGACTTTTAAAACGAGACGCAAAATACGAAATTGATCCAATGAATGCAATAGATAAAAAGACCATTAAATAGCGTATATTTTCCCACATAATTACCATGTTTTCACTGCCTATTAACGACCTGAATCCGGAAATAGAATAAGTCATTGGTAGAAAACTGCTTACCTTTTGTAATATAGATGGAACCATTTCTGTCGGGAAAGTTCCACCGCTACTCGTTATCTGTAAAATAAGCAGTACAACCATTAATAATCTGCCAGCATCTTTAAATAAGACAGATAAACAATGTAAAGTTATTGCAAAAACAATACTGACTAGTATCGTGAAGAAGACAAAGTTCACCGTATTACCTACCTCAATACCAAGTATGTTTAATAGTACTACATCGGCTATTACTGCTTGTAATATCGCAGCTGTGATGACTACTATATATTTACTACCAAACCATCCAAGGAAACTGTTTGGCTTGGTAAAAGTCTGTACTGCTGGGAACACCATGGTTATGACCATTGCTCCAATAAATAGCCCTAATGAAAGGGTAAATGGTGTAAAACCATTTCCATAGTTTGAGACCTTAGTATATGGCAGTGTATCTAATTTCAACGGACTTGCGGCAATTTCAAGATTCGCTTCATTGAATTGAACGTTACTCAATTCCTGTGTACTGGCTTCTAATTCACTTGATAAATTACTGGACCCTTCTGTGATGGCCGTAATGGCAGAAATCAATTCTACTTTTTCAGTTTCTGATACATTAGGATTAGAATGAATCGTTTGCTCAATTGGTTCATTTATCTTCTCTATTCCGTCCGCTAAACTCCCTACACTATTATTTAGTTGCTGTACCCCTTCTGAAATTTTTTCAAAATTACTTGCAAAAAACTGCATATAGCTTTCTACCATACTATCTGCAATATTACTTCTAAGTTGCTGTACCATACTTTCTTCTATCATGCTGAACATATAATTTTTACTTTGATTTGGCACATATTCAATCACTGGCTGCTTCGGATCCTTATCAAATACTGTACTAGCCTTCTCGGAAAAGTCACTCGGTATAAAGATCATCATGGAATACGTATTATCGTTTAAACCTTCTAGCGCTTTTTCTTTTGTCACAAAGTCCCATGTAAATGTCTCGTTTTCTCGTAAATTTTTCTCGATTTCTTTTCCTAGAGTTAATTCATTCCCTTGAAACGTAACTGGCTCATCTTCATTCACAATGGCTACCTTCATCGATTCCATATTTTCGTATGGGTCCCAAAAAGACCATAGGAATGTGGCGCTATACAAAGTGGGAATAAACAATGCAATAATGAGTCCTGCAACAACTAATTTGTTTTTAAACAGATGAGATAATTCTTTTTTGAACATTTTATTCATCTCCATTCTTATTTGCACGTATGTACATGCTTACTTTAATAATGCAAGTACTTGCTTTCAGTATAGATAAAAAATAACCTGTTGATTACTACAACAGGAACTTTCTATTTTAACGAATCAATGAACATAGATAGATAATTATCAGTAAATTTATTTAGTGTAATTTTTTCGTTTTTTTCTAACAGTCTATCCTGTAAAAAAAAGTATCCGAAATTAAAATAGATAAAGTTATTTGCAGCAACTTCAGGATCAATTTTCTTCATCTTTTTTTGTTCAATCATCGTTATAAAATAATCCTTAATAATATTTCGATATGTAGTTGGGAGCTTTTGAATGGCTTCGTCTAACTCCGGAAATCTTCCTTCCTCTCGTAAACTGATTAGAATAATATTTCTTTTTGAAGCGACAATCTCTTGGTATTTCTCACTCAACATCTTTAAGTCTTTTTCTAAATTCCATGTTATACCTTTCCTCATTGTTTCCGTTATTTCATCAAAAAAAGAATACTTTTGGATCGCCGCATCAAGAATTCCTTTCTTATTTCCAAAATGACGAAATAGCGTTACCTCATTTACCTCTGCTCGTTCCGCAATTGCACGTGTTGTTGCACCTTTATACCCTTTCTCATCAACGAGTTCTATTGCCGCCCGAATGATTCTATCTTTTGTGTTTTCCACGATCTATCCACCTTCACATGCAAGTACTTACTTTCATTTATAGTATATGGATTTATTTGGAGTTTGTCAATGACTACTTTCTTTCCGAACTTCTAACTAAAATAAATAACCATTCTTCTGCGAAATAATGAATGGTTATTTATGATTCGTATGAAACGATAACTAATTATTGAATAAATAATCCCGCTACCTCATCATTATCATTAAAAGACACGGTAAAAACTAGATTTTCTTTACTATAATTTGCTGCTAGAACGGTAATATAAAAGCCATCTTTCTCCTCAACAGAAGATTTATTAATTTTTTCAAAATCACCTGATTGGTTTAACACAGGAGTTAACTCTTCCATATCACTTAAAGGTAATCCTTCCTTCATTTTTTCATCAAACATCGCATGAACTTCTTCATAATCTCCAGCATTCATTAAGGAGACGATCTCTTCAGCTTTTGTTATATACTTTTCCGCTGTTGAGTCATCCACTTTACTTCCACCACATGCAACGAGCATCAACACTGTGACCACACTAAACATCATTAATGCAAATTTTTTCATTGTAATACTCCCTTCTTTTTAATAGTGAACTGTAAGCAAAAACAGTGAGCGCGATAATCGCTAACGCCAATTCTAAAACGAATACTACATGATCTTTTGGTACATAAAGTGGCAAAATTCCAACCAATGCATCTGTAAAGCCATGAATAGCAATGGCAAGCCACACGCCTATAAATCTTTTTTGCACAACTGCCTGAAGAACAATAATGGAGAGCCCGATATGTAATAGCATTGCAAAAAATCGCTCTATCCCCCCAATAAAATATGCTTCATTTTCAATAAGCATTGTTTGGGAAACGAATAATGTCAGAGCGGGAATGCCAACAAATATTACCGCTTCTATTCCACTATGTCCTGCACCAAATAAAAAGCCAGACTGCCAATTCCGTTTCGACATAAAAAAGCGTATACAGATAAAACGTGCTAGTTCTTCAACGATTCCTGCTGATAAACCGACTACTATAGCAAATAAAATTGGCTGTGTTACACGTAACATGATAAATTCCGTACTGTGATTCCCTAAGAATTGTAATAATGGAATACGGAATAATATCTGTGATCCAACAAACGCTAGAGCACCTAAAATAAATGCCATATACCTTTTTTTAAAACATGCATATACGAAAAGTACCAGTGGTAACCCTATGCTTATTAATATAGAAAAAATAACACCGATCAATCTTACTCACCCCTGATCAGTGTATAAAAATCTATAAAATAAGTATAGAGTATGTTCATTTTTGGTTCATTTTACATCAAGAATGGTCGGTTTCTATTCCTTTTTAAGAATCAATGTTTGGGTAAAGTAGGGAGCGATAAACGTAGTCTCCAGAGTAGCATTTTTTGTTTTATCAATCATTCGCTTTAAAGAGAATAATCCATACCCTTCATTATTTTCTTTTCTAGTATACTTTTTCTCATACAATTTTTGTAAATCAATTTCTGTTTGTTGACAACTGTTACGAACAACGAAATACTGTAAGTTTTCCATTTCAAAGAAAGCTAGTTGCATCACTTTTTCTTTACTAAGTACTGCTTCCTCCATTGCATTATCGATTAATATAGAAATTATTCGAATAAAAGAAATCATTGGCATTGCAATTTCTTCAATCACATCTGGTATATCAACCATTACTTTCACTTGTTGCTGTTCGGCAATCGTCACTTTTACATGTAACATACTTTTAACTTCGGGTACTGAGATTCGTGATAACTTAACGATTCCCAATTCATGATTGTCCATTAATTTTGACGTTGGTGCAATGACATCCTCATACACTCGTGCAATTTGCTCGATGTTCTTCGTGCGGACCCCTTCATTTAAAGTGAGTAATACATTAATATAGTCATGACGAAAGCTAGCCAATTCATCATGCATCAATTCTAATTTTCCAACATAGTCAAGTAACTCTTTATCTAAACGCTTTTGTTGTTCTTCAAGAATTCTTTCTTTTGCCAAATGAGAGCCAATTAATACAATTAACAATAAGATAAAAAATATAATATAAGCAGAGATGTAACTTAATTGTCCGTATTGTTGATTTAAATTGGACAAAAGAACCGAAGAAGGCATCGTCAAAATAAGTGCTATAATGAGTCCGAGAATAAGGAACACATAGCTTATGTAATATAAAGGGCTTTCAACAATAAATTGAGCAAATTTCTGAATCGGCGCGCGCCATAATAGAATACTAACGAATAAGATAGTTGATACAATAAGGTGAATAACACTACCTGTCCATAAATATAAGTTAAAAGGAGACAGCATAAACAAATTCATGCCTAGTTCCACTAAAACTAATCTTATTAATGTAATTAGAACCATACTGACTAAAGCAAAATAGACATTTTGCATGAAGGAAAGCTCTTCCTTCATCAAACCTAGAGTCAATAGAAAAAGGAGCAATAAAATGGTATTAAACTCTGGATAACCGGTTACCGTTACAACAATACCTAGCAAGATAAAAAAAATAATACTTAATGCAAATACCATTTTATAGGACAGACGATTGTACCTGATTAAATGGATATATAATAAAACATGGCTAATACCAATTAGTGTAAGTGCAACCAGATCATAAATATACATTACAGTTCACCCTTTATGATCTGTCTTACTTTTCGTATTAATCGACGAGAAACTGGTATCCGTTTACCACTTTTTAAAACGATCATTTTTTGTGCTGTATCGTAAGAATACAATTGTATTCTATTAACGACATACGATTGATGACAGCGGAATAATCGTTCATCTAATAATTCTACTTCCTTTAATGTTCCATAAAAATGAATTAATCGATTTGTCGTTACTAATACTAAACGGTGGGGTTCATCTGTCATCATATATTCTACTTCACTAAATGGAACGCGTATCGTTGTACGTGAATTTTTTACAATGAAATCATCTGTAGCAACATGATTATTATTTCGATTTTCATAATGGAGTAAGCACTGCTTAAATAGGTCATATCTGTCTTTGTAGGGGAGTCCCTTATCAATAAACGTCAAAGCCGAAACCATATATTGATAGGAGATTGGTGCAAACTCAGAATGGGTTGTTACAAAGACAATAATGCCTTCAGGATCATACTCCCTGATTTGTTTAGAAACTTCTAACCCTTTCCGTTCTTCACTTTTAATTTCAATATCTAAAAAATAAATCGGTACATAAGTGGTCAACGGGATTTTTTCAATGATATTTTCACTTCTGCTCGTTACTTCAATAAAATCATATGCTATCTCGTGTTTCTCACAAATTTCCTTCACGAGCCGCTCTATCTGTTGCGCTTGCATCACGTCATCTTCTAAGATAAAAATACTCATCGTCTCTCACTCGCTTTATTTCATCTACTATTAGGATACCATATATGATTTATTCGTTGAGTAAAATCCTATATAACGAACCACTCTCTAGATAAATTTCTTCGATAGGAAAACGAAAGATATTATAGCTCCTAAAAAGCGACGACATTTTCTGCTCACTATTAACTATCATTATATACAAAAATGCCTGCATACTGATTGATAACAGTATGCAGGAAGATAAGTGATAAACATATTTTCTATCTTAATCCAAATCAATGACCTTCAGAATGGACTCCTCATTTTCATCGGTTTGAGGAGCAGATTTTTCTAAATCTTTTATTCTTTCCTGAAGTTTTCTATTCTCTTGTTCAGAATATTCAAGAAAGGGCTTATATGATGCACTATAGCTAATTCCAAGCAGTTCCTTATCATATCGAGAGAGCGTCATTAACGCAATTTCCCCATTTTCTCCTGTGATGTCAAAGGAAATAGTCGGATCATTATTCGAATAACCTTGTCCATTGTAGTCAACCAATTTGACTGATCCATGAACAACATTATATTTCTCCGCTAGTTCCTTCACAACTGTAACGAATTCTTGAGGGTTTTTATCAAGTTCTGCATCAAACTCTACTGAAACATCCTCGTCAAGCGTTCTATCCCCACGTCCTATACTGAATACCTCTCCCGTGACAGAGTCCACAGAGAAATAATAACTGAGCTTCCCATTTATAATTGCTTCGCCATACCATGTCGAACGAGGAAGGCTATCGGATGCCCGTTCATACCCCATTTCGATAACCTGTTTCTCCAAATTCACGTCAAATATATCCCAGAGAACCTGTGCTCCAATTTCTGCTGCCTCTTCTTTACTCATGTCTTTACTCGTTGGTGTTTGATTTCGATAATATTCTAGATCGATATCTCCTACTGAATAGTTTGCATGTTTATACCCTTTTGGTAAACTTACTCCTTCAGTTTGGTTTGAATCTAATGTATAATTTGCATAATTAGTAGGGACTATATTTGTATTCTTAAGTTCTGCAGCTGTAATTACTTGTGAAATCCCTAAAGAAAGTAACGTGCTTGCGCCAATTAATACTGTTGTCGTAATGATCATTTTTTTAAAACCTTTTCTTCCAAATTTAGTTTTTATCATTCAATCCCCTTCTTTATCATTTTTTGTGATCACATAAATAGTATAAAATAGTTCTGTAATCGAATTATTATAGATTTATTATGAAGTTGTAAAAATAACTTTAGCTATCATTCCTTTGCCGGGATGACTAATAAATTCTAGGTCCGCATTGTGACGCAAAACGATTTGTTTGCAGATTGATAGTCCTAATCCGGTCCCTCCGTCTTTGCGACTTCTTGATTTTTCTACACGATAAAAAGGCTCAGTAATATACTCTGTTATTTCAGGGGACATTCCCTTACCATTATCTTGGATACAAACTATTTTCTTTCCATCCTCTAAAACAGCCCGTATCATGACATGTCCATCCATTTCACACGCCTTGATTGCATTATCCATAAGGTTAACAAAGAGACTTTTCAACAAACTGGCATCTCCCTTAATCCCATCAATTTCACTATAAAAGTCTGTTTTAATTTTCTTTTTTCTTATCTTACTATGCAAAGTCTGTTTTACCGATTGAAATAGCTCGTTTACATTTTGTTCTTCCCAAACAATTTGATCGTTTTTAAGATTTGCGAGATCTAGCAACTGGTTACTCAACGTTTGCACCCGCTTACTTTCTGACATAATATAACTGATTGCAGACAACCTATCATCATCCGTCAAAGCTGCCTTTTGCAAATATTCGGCATACCCATAAATAGCTGTTAATGGAGTATGGAGTTCATGGGCAAAGTTATCTATAAACTGCTGTTTTTTTTCTGCGGCGGTAATCAATTCCTTCATCTGACGATGGATTTCCTCCGCCATATAGTTGAAGCTTTGTGACATTTTGGCAAGTTCATCATTTCCAGACACAGAAAGTCTTGTTTCATATGCTCCTGCTGCAATTTCACGTGAAGTTTGTGTTATTTGTGACAATGGCTTGAAAATGCGATTAAGTAATAAAAGAAGTCCGAAGGCTAGTAAAGTGACTAGGGTTAGTCCCACTAAAAATAACGTATTCTTCATTTTTGCCCATGAGGTAATTGTGTCTGTCGTATCAAATAAATACACCAATGTATAAAAATCGTATGGAGATGGTAGTTTACCAGAAACTATAACATAAGTACGATTGTCTGTTTCTTGAAAGGAGACTAGTCGATTCCCGTCCTTTGGGGGTTTCAATGACTTGCTCAATAACGTTTCTTTGCTAGTAGAATAAACTTGCTGTTCTTCCTTGTATAGGACTAGGCTAGACTCTGTATTGCTCGAAAAATAACGATAAGGCTGGAAGAGAGAATCTACGGACTCCTCAATATCACTTCCGCGGCTTTCAATCGCATAGAAATCCTTTACAATCGCGGACGTAATCATATAATGTTCTGCTAAACTCCGTTCTTCCGCTTGTCTAAGCGTATCTTTGAACATGACATAAGTTATAATAAGTATCCCAAGATTGAAAAAAAATAGGAAAAGCAAAAATGTTGTTAAAAAAGTTCGATATTTCATTGATTTACCTCCAAGCGGTAACCAATCTTGTACACCGTTTTTATCAATTTTTCCCACCCTAATTTTTTTCGAAGTTTTTGGATATGAACATCAATCGTACGAGAATCGCCTATATAGTCATATCCCCAAACAAGTTCCAAAAGTCTTTCCCTAGATAATGCAATATTTCGATTGTTAACCAAAACTTCTAATAATTTAAATTCTTTTGGAGTACATTCAATAAGCTGTTCCATAATAAATACTTGATGGCTATCAAAATCAATTCTTACGTCACCTAGTTCAAAACATTGGTTGTTCTTTTGTGTCCGGCGTAATACTGCCTCCACGCGAGCCAACAATTCTAACATTTCAAAGGGCTTTGTCAAATAATCGTCCGCACCCATAGATAATCCTTTAACTCGATCTGACAAACTATTACGAGCTGTTAAGAAGATTGTTGGTGTTGTTTGTACTTTTTCAAATACTTCAAAACCGTCTTGCTCAGGTAACATAATATCTAAAATAATCAGGTCATATATATGGGATTTTAGTTCAGAAAGGGCGGTCTCTCCATTAAAAACAGAAGTACATTGATGTCCCACAAGCTGTAAATTTTTCTTAATTAGTTCATTGATTGCTATCTCATCCTCAACAATTAAAATGACTGCCAAACATTTTCACCACCTCTAAATTCTAAGAACTTCTTGATCTCTGTAATAACGGGAGTTATATTAAAAATCCACTTCTACTGAATACATACTAATAGTACTATCAATTTATTATAGAGTTGTAAAATACAATAAACCTTTTTATCTTATTAAAAAGTATTACTATTTTTTAAATAGATACTTATTGTAATTCACATCTCTCTCATTATCTGATATATTAGGATATTTCTTCACATGTAGCCTTTCGACAATTACAAATATAATAATATTTCCATTAACTCATCTTCCGCTCATTCATCATAAATAGGTATAAATAAATTATAAATCCAATAAAATACGTTAATATAATGATTAATAGAAAAAATAAAAGGAGTTGACACTTATTGTTTATTAGTGTCGATCCTTATCTTAAATAAATATAGACCTGTTAGAATGGAAAAGAACTAGATAAAGTTTGCTCACTACAATTCATCCAGATTTTAATCCCCATTTTCTTTAGATCTTATTAAATTTAAAGCTTAACTATTTTTCATGTTCTTTTGAAAGGTGTAAACTGCTAATAGACTTATACCTAAGCCATAACCTACTACCCACCAAATATGTGGAAATATGTTTGCATAGTCTCCATCAATCACTGCTCTACCCATATCAACAGCATGTACAAATGGTAGAACATTCGCAATTTTTTCGAACCAGCCCCCTACTAATTCTAAACTAAACCATGTACCTGAGAACCAAGCCGTTAAATTGGTTAGCAAAGCTCCGCAAATACCTGCTACTGCTTTTTCATTAAAAATACTGCCACATAGAAGTCCTATTCCATTGAATAAAATTGCCACTGGTAATATAGTAATAATTGCAAATAAAATATGTAATGTGAACGTCATCCCTAACATAATTGACACAGCATAACAAATGATTACCTGTACCAACGCCATCGGAATTAAAGGTAGTGTATAGCCGAGTATAAAATCATACGCTGTCATCGGAGTTGTATATAATCTTGTTAAGAAGTCACTAAATCGATCTTTTGCTATCATTTGAGCTGAAAACAAGGTCATAAAGGACAAACCAAAGACCGCAATACCAGGCGTTAGACTATTAATATTGAATAAGTCATTCGGGACATTTTGATTAATGAGTGTCATTAAGAGTAAGATAATTATCGGGAAAGCTAGACCAAAGAACAACGAGATTGGATCTCGTATAATTTCTTTCAATGTGCGAGTGCTAAACATCATCATTTTCATAGGTTCACCTCTTCGACTAAAGAAGCAAAAGCTTCTTCAAATGATAATGTAGATGTTTGAGCGATTAATTCTTCAGCTGTCCCAAGCGCTTTTAGTTCACCTTGTTTTAAAATACAAACACGATCTGATAAACTTTCCGCTTCCTCCAAGTAATGTGTCGTTAAAATAATAGTAATATTTCCTTTTAATCCTTTCACTACATTCCAAAGTTCACGTCTTGCTAATATATCTAGCCCTAGAGTTGGCTCATCTAAGAATAAAATATCCGGTTCACTGATCAGTGCCATTGCAATACTTAAACGACGCTTCCATCCACCTGATAACGTTTTACTTCGCTGCTTTTGAAGCGGCGTAAGCGAAAATGTATCTATTATTTCTCTAACTTTTTGTGCACGTTCCTTTTTTGAAAAATTATGCACTCCTGCCATTAGCTCTAAATTTTCTTCTACAGTTAAATTCGGTGCAATTGCTGTTTCTTGTGGAGAGACAGCAATATAATGTTTCACTCGATCTGTTTGTTTCATCACATCATAACCGAAAATAAAGGCTTGACCACTTGTTAACTTCTCTAAACCTGACAGTATTTTAATAAGTGTTGATTTTCCAGCCCCATTTACTCCAAGTAATGAAAACACTTCCCCTTTTTTAACTATTAGTGAAACATCATTAAGAGCTTTTTTATCACCATATGTTTTGGTTACATTTTTTACCTCGATTGCGATCATTCCTCATCCCCCTCTTTATTTAGGAGGACACTGGGTGGAAAAAAGCCCTGCATGTAACTTTTTGGGACAATTGCAAGTCCTCGATCCTCATCTCCCACTATAATAAGTGTATCGCCAGCTTTAATATGAAATAAATCTCTAGCCTCTTTCGGAATGACAATTTGTCCTCGCTCTCCAACTTTCGTTGTACCAAAAAAATGCTTTCCCTTTGATGGAATGGATATACCAGATTCCTGCTCATCGTAGTGTACTAAACTATCAATCGTAACATCGTATAATTCTGCTAATTTGATACAGAAATGTATATCTGGTGTAGACTCTCCTTTTTCCCATTTTGCAACGACCTGGCGAGAAACTCCCAAATCTTCTGCTAATTTTTCCTGTGTAAATGAATGTTGCTGCCTAAGCCTTTTTAAATTCATATTTATCATACATTTCACACCTCCTTCACTAGTATGCTATATATTGTAAACCCGGTCTATCAACAAAGAATAACATTGATGGTATAATTTATTGCCTATGACTTTCCCACAAACTAAAGGCTATCACATGAAAAAAGCGATAGCCTGTAAAGTTAATATGCTTAGTCAATTCAGAATGCTGAATTATTCCAAGGCTGTAAAAATATTAATAGCCTAATTCCTCTTTTGCAATGTCAGTAATAAACTTTAGCTTGTCCCACTGTTCTTCTTCTGTTAATTTATTTCCATGATGAGTAGATGCGAAGCCGCATTGTGGGCTGATACAAATTTGTTCTTTCGGAATATATTGTGTTGCTTCTTTAATTCTTGCTTTAATATTTTCCTTATCCTCTAATTGACCAGATTTGGATGTAAATAAACCTAGCACTACTTGTGGTCCCCCGTTTGGAATATATTCCAGTGGTTTAAAATCTCCGGAACGATCGTCATCATACTCAAGGAAAAACCCATCCACTTTTTCTTTTGCAAATAGTGTTGGAGCAATCAATCCGTAGCTACCTTCAAATGCCCAATTCGAACGATAATTCCCACGACAAAGATGAGTCGTTACATAAAGATCTTCCGGCTTTCCTTCAAGCACCCCGTTAATTACCTTTAACGCTAATTCAATCAATTTCTCTCTTGAATATTTACCGTCATTAAAAGGAATGTCTGGTGAAGATAGACCAGCAATATAAACATCATCAAATTGCAGATAACGTACACCTGCATCATAAAATGCTTGTAACGCATCTCGATACGTCTGTATAATGTCTGCAGCATATTCTTCAATATCCGGATAAATTTCTTCGTTGCGAATACCCTTATTAAATAACTGGTTCGGACTTGGGATTGTCTGCTTGGCAACAGCACGTCCATCTACAATTTCATTGAAGACAATAAAATCTTTTATATGTGGATGGTTTGGATTGAATGAGATTTTACCGACATTTCGTACATCATATCTCTCTGTTTCCTCGTCCCCATTAAATATAAAACCTGTTTCCGGCACATACCCTTCTACCCCATTTAGATGCTCCAGGAAATCAGTATGCCAAAATCTACGTCTAAACTCTCCGTCTGTTACAGCAGACAAGCCAATTTCAATTTGTTTATCAACAATACGTTTTATTTCCTGTGTTTCAATGTCGTATAACTCTTCTCGTGATATATCTCCTGCTTGAAAATCTTTTCTCGCTTGATGAATGATTTCCGGTCTTAATAAACTCCCTACATGATCTGCTTTAAATGGTGCTTTCGTTAATGTAATTGTCATTAATTATTATCCTCTCTCATATTGTTTATTAGAATTAATTCGCTCTTTTTTAAACATTGATGATAATCGTCTTTTCCACCCCTCCTGTAGCCTTGAATTTTTCGGGGTTTTTTAACATCAAAAAACCCCTTCTTGAATAAGAAGAGGTTAATATCACGATAGTCCTTCACTCTTCTCATCTTCAAGCATTTACGCTTCTGGAATTGGCACAGTACTTGTAAAAGTCTGTTGCCGAGGCTTCAAAGGGCCAGTCCCTCCACCTCTCTGGATAAGAAATTAAAACTATTTAATTATTGATTACTAATTTAACTTGACTGAGTAAAAAAGTCAAGGAAAAAATAGTTTAAGATTTTACCTATTCATTATTGCGTGCCTAACATATAGTGTCAAATGACTGTTCATTTGTTTTTTGCGACCTATTTATCCCTATCTACCAGCTTAGCATGAACAACGAAACGTCCTTCATCCGGGTCAAGCGTGTAATCACATGTTGATAACGTCAATATCGTATCATCTTCTTGAACAGAAACATCGGTTGCATAGACGGATCTATTTTTCATTTCATCTACTAACGATTGAAATTCTTCTTCTGTATCAAAATCAGTTTGTATATAATCAAAATCCGTCGTTGTATAATAAGCGGAAAAAACAATAGCATCGTAACTATGATATAACGTATCAAAATGGATGGTTGAATGAGTGTCAAAAAAGTCTTCATCCAAGTATTTTGTTAACTGATTAAACATTGTCTCATCTTTCATCCGATGGCCATATAAAATAAAATTTTTATTTTCTTCTGTTAAATAATTTCGATAATCGGCAAAAATACTTCCTGCTCTAGATTGTTCTCTTTTATAATTACGATCTAAATAATAGGTATTATTTTCTGCTTGTAAGATAGGATAATTTATCTTTGTATCATTAATCTGTATCCATCCGATAATATCTTCGTTAATTTCTTGTAATTCAAGAAATTGTTTTCGAACCGATTGATCATCGCTTGCACTCTTCTGCTCAATACCATTATTATATATTTCTTGGGCTTCAGCTAGTACTTGTCGATTATAGTAATAATCAAGGCCAATCCCACTTAATTCATACAGAGAATAACTAAAAACTACGATACAAATCATTGTAAAAATTCTCGAAAATAATTTTTTTATTTTATTTGGCTTTTTTCTTTCCATTTGATCACCTTTAAATACCTATAGGGATTGTATAAAGACCCGTGTCTTTTTCATTTTTGATCATCATATCAATACCGTAAACTTCCTTCATTAAATCTACCGTAATAATTGTATCAGGATCACCATGGACAAAAACTGTTCCATTTTTCATCACAATAATTTTATCACTATAACGTATCGCTTGATTAATATCGTGTAAAACCATCACAATCGTCATCTCGTATTCCTTATTTAAGCGATTAATTAGATCTAATACTTCATATTGATAGTATATATCTAAATATGTTGTAGGTTCATCTAAAAATAAAAATGGGGTTTGCTGAGCTAATGACATTGCAATCCATACCCGCTGTCTCTCTCCTCCCGACAGTTGATCAATTGTTTCATGTCTTTTATGTTGGATATTTGTTTCAGATAAAACCCATTCAATCGCTTCCTTATCTGCATCCTTGTCGGATGAAAAAATGGTTTTATACGGTAATCTACCATAACTAACGAGCTTTTCTACCGTCAAATCGTTTGGAGCACTATTTTGTTGATTTACAATCGCAATCTTTTTAGCCAATTCTTTTGATTTATAGGCTGATAATCCCTTGCCATCTAGTATGACATTTCCTTTACGAGGCGTATAATGTTTTGCCATTATACCGAGTAATGTTGATTTTCCAGAACCATTCGGACCAATAATCGTCGTTATTTTACCTAACTCGATACCCGCATTAACATTTTCTAATACGTTCTTTTTATCATGGTACGAATAGGTAATGTTTTTAATTTCCATAAATTCTATCACTCTTTCTTAATAAGAAAATGAGAAATGGTCCGCCGATTAACGCCATAATTATAGAGGCTGGAATTTCATTAGGTGCAATGATCAATCGTCCTAATGTATCAGATAATAAGATTAATACCGCTCCTAGAATCGCTGAAAAAGGAATCAACTTTTTATGATCTGTGCCAACTAATAAGCGCCCTATATGAGGAATAATTAAGCCAACAAAAATGAACATCCCCGCTGTTGCGGTAGCAATAGATGTTAATAATACAGCAATTGCAGAGACAATAAAACGAGCTAAATTAACATTAAACCCTAAGCTTTTAGCTGTTTTATCTTCTAACACTAAATAGTTACACCAACTGAAAACTAGAAATGCAACTAATAAACCGAGCGTTCCATACGTAACAATTATCTCTACTTCACTCCATTTTTTCATCGCCAAAGTAGATGTCGTTACTTCTGTCACAAGACTCGATGTATAACTTCCCCGATAGTTAAATGTCTGACTCAAACTTGTAAATATAGCATTTACTGCTACTCCAACTAAAATCATCCGTAACGGGTTTAAACCAGACTTCCATGAAAAAGAATACACAAGCGCAAAAGCAATCGCACCGCCTATAAAAGCAAATAAAGGAGTAAAGAAGAATAATGTAGGAAAAATTGCTACCATTAACATTCCCATAAATCCTGCACCTGCTGAAACTCCAATAATTCCAGGCTCCGCAAGAGGATTTCGTAAAACAGCTTGTAACAATACTCCTGCCACAGATAAAGATGCTCCAGCAAAGGTTGCGATAATGATGCGAGGGAATCGTAAATCTTTAATGACTTGCACATCTGCATTCGTGCCAGATACTAATCCGTGTATAAGCTCAGACATAGATACATCGATACTTCCAGTAAAGACAGAAAAATAAACGACTCCAAAAAACAAAATGATGATTGCAATAAAACTAATGATTGTTTTTTTCATAACCGACATCCTTCTAACTATCATGTTGAGCATCTTCATATAGTAAATCATATAATACATCTAACGCTTCAGAAGCTGCTAGATTACCTGTCGTACCAAACAGTAATTCTTCTAAATCATATACACGATTATTTTTGACTGCATCAAAATGTTTCCAAATATCGTTTTCTTTAAATTCTTTATCAAACATTTCCACAACTTCATCAGGCATCCCATGTGCAGCTCGTAAAATAATGTCAGGTTTGGATTGTTGTAAATACTCAGTATTAGAAGCAAGATATTCTACCTCTTCGCCCGAATAGACATTTATACCACCACATTTTTCAACTAAGTCCCCAATATAGGAACGATCCGTTGCAACTAAGTAACTGCCGGGAACTCCCATTAAAATAAGAACTTTCGGGGACTTTTTATCTGCAGTTTTTTCTTCTATTTGTTCTATTTTTTCATTAAATTCCTGTACAATATCTTCCGCTTGTTGAGAACGATCATATTTCTCGCCCAATCGTAAAATTTCTTCATGCATATCGTCAATACTTTCTAAGTTAACGTAAGTTGTTTCAATTCCAGCATCTTCAAAAATAGTTTCTAAATCATATTTCAACGTCGTAACAGACAATACTTCTTTTGGCTGAAGCGACATAATTAACTCCATATCTGGACTCATTGGATTACCCACTTCCGTTACTCCATTATATCTTTCTGGCAACTCTTTATAGCTTGTTGGAATACCGATCAAATCGACTTCTAATACATCTAATATTTCCGTTACCGCTACAGTCGTAGCGACGATTCGATTGCCATCGTGGTCATTATTTTTCTTAGACTCTTTTACATTTTCATTTGATGAACATCCCGCTATTATTACACTTACTGTAATCATTAGAGTCACTAAATATTTTTTCATTAAAATTCGAACCCTCCATCATATGAGAGATTGTCTATATAGGCGTCTTGACATTAAAATTCGAGGTATTAAGTGACCAAACCTATATGCCTTCATAGAAATTGGCCACTTAAAAACCTCTAATAACAAGACTTGATGTACTTTAACTCACCATACGAAATTTGGAACGTAATTTAATCATTAATGGAATGAGGGAACAGATGAATAAACTGGAAAATAAGATGATTTTTGCTTTATCAGCCGTTTTCGGATTAGTACTGTCCGTCTTATCTTTATTGTCAACATTGCCACCTGTGCCGTCATTTCGATCGAAATCTAGCCCATCTCCATGATCAGATGTCGGAGCTTTAGGCTCTTTTGGATCGTTTCCATTATCATCTCCGCCACCAATGACGTTACCATTGCTATCAACTTTACAATCGTTTATTGGAAGATCACTTGTATCAAATTTAAAACGAATATCGTATTTATTGTCATAATCTAATCCAGGAATTCCCGTTACAATAATATGGACTTTTGCATGTAAGACTTCATGAGGATTTTGATTATTAAATTGTACAACACTTGTATCTTCAACCTCATTTTTACTAATTTCATTAACATCTACAAACCCATCTTTTGATGCTACTTTAAATTCTTTCCACCAAGGACTGTTTTTCAAGGTTGCTTCAATAGTGAACTTACCATCTTTCACAATTAACTTTGCAGGTTTTTGTAGGTACTGATCTGCTACAGATACTTCATTTTTATCTGCTTGCAATACGTCAAATGGTAAATGATATTCTCCATCTTTACATATTTTCTGATCTGCATCATTATTTCCGTTGTTTCCGTTGTCGCTGTTGTTATTCTCGTTATTACCACTGTTTCCATCGCTGGAATTGTTATCATTGTTGTCATTGTTGTCATTGTTGTCATCGGCTAATGGTATGTCACTTGTGTCAAAGTGAAAGCGGATATCATATTTATTGTCGTATTCAAAACCAGGAATCCCTGTCACAATAATATGAACTTTTGCGTTTAAAATCTCATCGATATCCTTCACATCAAATTCAACAACACTTGTATCAGCAACAGAATCTTTACTTATTTCTTTTACATTAATAAATTTACCGTTCGATTCCACTTTAAAATATTGCCACCATGAACTGTTTTTCAAGGTTGTTTGGACTGTATACTTCCCATCTTTTACAATTAGTTTAGCTGGCTTTTCTAAGTAGCCATCTGCTACCGATGTTTCATCTTTATTTGCTTGCCACACTGCGAATGGCAGAGTATATTCACCATCTTTGTATTTAGCGCCAGGGTTTTCAGTATCACCTGGCTGCTCTTCAATCACTTTTTCTACTAAACTATCTTTATCAAATGCTAAACGTAGTGGTTGGTTGCCATTATGTGCACCTACAGTGTATTGAACTTGTGCCTTTACAATTGTTAATAATTTATCCAACTCATATGTTACTTCTCTTTTGTTAGTAAACTCATGGATCTTTTCTTTACTTGGCTCAATAAGTTTACCGTCTTTTTCCATCTGAAAACCTGTGACTGTTTTATGGTCGTTTATCGTTAGAGTAACTAATACTTTTCCATTCTCTATCGTTAATGAAGCTGGGTTATCCAAATATTTAGCCATGCCTGAAGCTTTATCTTCTTCTGCATGTAATGCTTCATAATCGATCGTATAGTTCCCATCTGCAATTTCCAATGCGTTAGGCTGTTCAGGCTGAGTAGGTTCCTCCATTTCTTTTTCTAATAAACTATCTTTGTTGAATGCTAAACGTAATGGCTGATCACCAGTGTGTGCGCCTACCGTGTATTGTACTTGCGCTTTGACAGTAGATAATAATTCTTCTAATTCATACGTAGCCGTCCTAGTATTCTCTTCTTCATTTACTTTTTGTTCTTTTGGTTCGATTAATTTTCCGTCACTTTCAACTTGAAAACCTGTGACCGTTGTATGATCTGTCAACGTGAGTGTAAGTAATGTTTTACCATCTTTTACAGATAAAGAAGCTGTCTTATCAATATACCTAGCCATACCCGAAGCTTTATCTTCTTCTGCATGCAACGCTTCAAAATCGATCGTATAGTCACCATCTACTATGTCTATAACTTCTGGTTGGTTCAGTTGTTCCGGTTGTTCAATTTCTCCTGGCTCTTCTGTTTCACCCGGTTTTTCACCTTTATCCGGATTTTCAATTTCGTCCGGGTTTTCTGTTTCTCCTGATTTTTCACTCTCGTCAGGGTTTTCTGTCTCAGTAGGATCTTCTGTTGGTTCTTCACTCTCACCCAAGTCCTCTTCCGGTGCTAAAGGAATACCGCTTGGATCAAAATTAAAACGAATATCATATTTATTATCGTAATTAAATCCTGGAATCCCTGTAACGATAATATGGACTTTAGCATGTAGAATCTCATCTAGATCATCTACTTCAAATGCCACAACGCTTGTATCTGAATCCTCATCTTTACTAATTTCTGTAACATCTACAAATGTACCCGTAGATTCAACTTTAAAATATTGCCACCATGAATCATTTTTTAAAGTTGTTTGAACCGTGTATTTTCCATCTTTCACAATTAGTTTGGCTGGTTTTTCTAAGTAGCCATCTGCTACTGAAGTATCGTCTTTACCAGCTTGCCATACGACAAAAGGTAGCGCATACTCTCCATCTGCATACACTTTATCTGCCGTTTCGGCTGATACGGAAGGGAGGGCTGGTGAAATTGTCGTAAATATTAATGAAAAAATTAACATTAACGAATAGAATTTCTTCATTCAATTCTCCTCTTTCAATTATTTTTTTATACTATCTTGTTACTATTTGGCGTGCTAAAAATACTCCTGATCCAAGTAAAATAATCCCTAATAATAAAACTGGTGTATGGTCTCCAGTTGGTGGGTTTTCTTCCGCTGTTTTCCCTCCAGCTGTTGAATTGCCATCGTTTTGTTGCCCATTATCATTAGATCTTGTTTCGCCACTGTTTTGAGTACCGCCAGCGCTAGGTATGCCAGATGCATCAAATTTAAAACGAACAGTATACTTATTGTCGTAATCAATATCTGGCACAACGACATGAATATTTCCACTTAACAATTGATTTAAATCCTGTACGTTAAATTGAACGACACGTATATCGTTCGAATCACTCACCACTGATATTCCGCCGGAAGATACCGAGAAGCTTTTCCACCAAGAACTATTTTTCAATGTTAATTGAACCGTATTTTTTCCATCTTTTACGATTAACTTAGCTGGTGAAACTAAGTAATCATTTGTCATTGACCGTTCGTCACTATCACCTTTTAATACAGTGAAAGGTAAACTATATTCTCCATCCTTATATGTAGAAGCGGCATCTGTGGGTAAGGCCGGTTGAAATGACAATAACCCAACAACAATGACTAAACATGATAATAATGCTTTCAATTTATTACTCAAACCTCATTCTCCTTATCTGTTTTTATTTTTTAACCGTTCTCCATAAGACAATTACAAATAAAACGGATGTAATTAATAAAGTAATTGCGAGAGTAATTGAGATTGTACTAGTTGACTTATCGTCTTGCTGTTCTTTCCCCCCATCATCATTTACAGGAGCTTTGTCTTGATCATCCTCTACCTTTTTAAATACTTCCTTCGATTCCGTTTCTTCTAAACTATCTAAATTAAAGTCAAAACGAACCGTATACCGATGATCATAAACAGGATCCATTGTTTCAATTAACACATGCATTTTAAACTCAACAGGTTCTGATAAATCTCTGTCTACCTTGAACTGTACTAACCGAGTATCTTCTGCCTCGTCTTCCTCTACAACATCTACATCAACAAATGCATCGCCTTGTGGTGCTTGCAGTTCTTTTGTCCACTGACTATGATTTAATAAAAATTGTATGTATTGCTCTCCATCTTGGACAATTAAATTTGCCGGCTTTTCAAAGTAATCATTCGCAATGGATACCGAATCATCTTCGGCTCGTAAAATAACGTAGTCAATTGAATATGTGCCTTCTTCTATCGTTGTTGAATCTGCTTGGACTTTTGTGTTAAAAGCAATACATTCAACGGTAAAAACATATAGAAATAAAATGCCTATAATTAAATATTTAAGTATCGGCTTTATCACTCACTTCCCTCCAAATCTTTTTTGTTATGCCATGATAATGATAGTCATTCTCAATTGAGTAAAAAAATAAAAGCTTTAACAGCTACTTGCTTGAAAGCTTTCGGTCCTCCTTCAACTTTTTAATACGCACTTAATAGATAATGATAATCATTATCAGTTATATTCGACTCCTATCATAGCGAATAAAAAATAAAAGTCAATACCAAACCTGTCTTTTTTTCAATTATTTTGAAATGTGAAAAATTCATGTTGACATTGAGAATGATTTTCATTATCATAATGTGTAATTGAGAAGCACTCTCATTTAATCTAAGTAGGAGGTTTATGATGTACCACTTTCGCAATTATTTATGCTTACTTCTTCTTTTACTGTTAGTTGGGTGTAGCGTAAACAATGAGGCAGCAGATACAAATAATAAAACTGAAGCGTCCAATCATCCTTCTCTTTCTATAACAGATTTCTCAGATAGAACGATTGGCTTTCAACATCATCCAGAAAAGATTGTTTCTCTTGGAAATGGAGAAACCGATATTGTTTATGCGTTAGAGGGAAAGGTAGTTGGGCGTCCGACTGGAGAAACAGTCATAAAAGAGGCGGAGAATGCACTAGAAGTTGGTTCTACTCATAGTGTTGACCTTGAAAAAATAACATCATTAGAACCTGATGTTGTCTTAGGGAATCATCCTATGAATAGTAAAGACATACAAGCAATTGAGAGTATTGGTGCAGAAATGGTCTTAACAAGCGCCAATTCTGTTGATGATATCACAAGACAAATAATGTTACTTGGGGATCTCTTAGGCCAAAAAGAAAAAGCAGAGGAATTAATACATACAATTAACGAAAAAATTAAAGATTTACAAAAACGTTCATTTGAAAATAAGCCAAGAGTTCTCTTAATATATGGAGCTCCAGGAACAAACATGGCCGCATTACCAAATTCACTTGGAGGTAATATTCTCGAGCTAGCTGGCGGAATAAATATCGCAAGTGATTATCCAAGTTTAGAGCAATATCCGCAATATGCTCAACTCAATACGGAAAGAATTATTGAAGCAAATCCAGAAATAATTTTATTAATGAGTCATGGGAATCCGGAAGAAGTAAAAGACAGTTTTATTCAGGATATGTCAAAAAATGCAGGTTGGTCTGATCTAGATGCGGTTAAAAATAACCAGTTTCATATTCTACCTTCCAATCTGTTTGGAACAAATCCGGGAACGAAAGTAATCGATGCACTCGATTATATGTATGAACTATTGGAAGATGTGAACAAATAATTATGTCCATTAAGAAACGGCGTTTACGAAGAAAACTAATGATTATTATTACTCCGATTATATTAATTCTTGCAACTTTTCACGGGTTAATATATGGGCCCATCCCAATTACATTGTCAGAAGTAATTCTTGTATTTTTACAAACTGGGGACTCAGTTCACGAAAAAATTATTATAGATGTTCGGTTGCCAAGAATACTAATCGGCATTTTTGTAGGTATTTGTTTAGCAGCTTCCGGAGCCATCTTACAGGGGGTGATGAAAAATCCTTTGGCAGACCCCGGGATTATCGGTGTATCTTCAGGTGCTGGGTTAGCAGCAGTTATTACAATGGTTCTTTTACCGCAATATAGCTATCTATTACCGTTTACGGCTTTTTTAGGCGCTTTACTTACATCACTACTGATTTACTTATTAGCATGGGGGCAAGAAACATCCCCGGTAAAAATCGTATTAGCCGGTGTAGCAATTAATGCTTTATTAGGCGCGATTATGAATGGAATCATGGTCGTCTATAGTGACCGAGTGCAATCGGTTCTTCCATGGCTATCAGGTGGTTTAACTGGGAGGGGGTGGCATCACCTCGAATTTATGGCACCATATGCTGCAATCAGTATCTTACTAGCTTTTTTAGCAATTAGACCTGCTAATCTCTTACTTCTTGGTGATGATAATGCAAAATTACTAGGCCAAAAGGTGGAATTACAACGGTTTTTACTTATCGCTCTCGCATCCTTATTAGCAGGGGTTGCTGTTAGTGTTGCAGGACTTGTTGGATTTGTTGGGCTCGTTGTCCCTCATTTTGTTCGGATAATTATTGGTGATGACTATGCTTTTTTACTACCATTAAGCATGATTAGTGGCGCAATCTTAGTAGTTTTAGCTGACACGATTGCACGAACCGCTTTTGATCCTATAGAACTTCCAGTAGGTATTTTACTCGCATGCTTAGGCGCACCTTTCTTTTTAATGTTATTAAGGAAACGGAGAATGTTTTAATGAATGCGATTCAGACAGATGAAATTACCTTAAAAGTAGAAAATTTTCAATTAGCGAATATTTCTCTATCGATTCCAAGTAGAAAAACAACGTCCATTGTCGGACCTAACGGTTCAGGGAAATCAACATTATTAAAAATAATTAGTAGACTGATCACAGCAAATAATGGGTCTGTTTATGTACTTAACAAAAATAGTAGATTATATAAATCGAAAGAATTCGCTCAAATAATTACCATGTTACCCCAATCAAAAGATACATTACCTAATTTAACGATCAAAGAATTAATATCTTTTGGTCGATCTCCACATAAGTCTTTTCTTGCGAGTCGATTTACAAAAGAAGATGAAATGATTATCGAGGAAGCGATGGAAATGACGAACACAACAAAACATAAAGACCGCTTATTTTTCAGTCTTTCAGGAGGTGAACAACAAAAAGCTCGAATTGCAATGGCTCTGGCCCAGAAAACAAATATTTTATTATTAGATGAACCGACCACTTACTTAGACATTGCCCATCAACTTGAAGTGATGGAGTTACTTACTTATATAAAGGCACATTATGACTTAACGATTATTATGGTCTTGCATGATTTACAACAAGCCGCTTTCTACAGTGATTATATGATTGCCGTCAAAAAAGGCGAAATTGTAGAGAAAGGTAGCCCTAAAAATTTATTAACAACTAGTTTTTTACGCGAAGTATATGAAATAGATGCAAAAATTTTATTTGAAGATGGATATCCGTTAATCATTCCAAATACAAGGAGGAAATAAGATGTATATCGTTACAAACACAACAAAAATTAAAAAAGATGAGGGAATAAAGTTAATCAATCGCTTTAATAAAGTAGGAAAAGTCGAAATGATGGAAGGATTTCTAGGTTTAGAAGTGTTAGAAACTCAAAAACTAAAAGATTATGATGAAGTTACCATTGTTACACGTTGGGAAACTGAGGATAATTTTAAAAATTGGACGAAAAGTGAAGCGTTTAAAGAAGCACATAGACATAATGGTGGCAGACCAGACTATATAATAGAAAACAAAATATCATATTATAAAGTACCAATTGTGCGTCATCCAATTACATCAATTGCAAAATAAATATTATTTTGTCAAAGTGGAAAATCTTATTTTCTACTTTTTCTTGTTTGAAAATATACCACTTTCACTTTTCTCTATCTATATGTGTAAACGTATCTCCCTGTACCAAGTTTCCAAAAAAATGAATCTTTTCCTAGGCACATGCATACAATATAAGCGGAGTTAAAAGTATGCAAAGAGAAAGGTGATTTTTTTGGATAATAAGTCATCAAGAAATCGGGAGCCTGAAAATAGAAAACAAGAACAACTGGATCAGTTCCGTATTCGAGACACTGGAAAACCACTGACGACAAATGCGGGGAAAAGATTGTCAAATGATGCAGATCAATTAAAAGCCGGAATACGTGGTCCATCATTACGGCAAGATTATGAATTTTTTGAGAAAATGACACATTTTGTACGTGAAGAACAACCGGAGAGAGTAGTCCATGCAAGAGGTTACAGTGCATATGGGGATTTTGAATGTTATCAGTCTATGAAACATGTAACAAAAGCGGGGTTCTTACAAGAGGCGGGGAAAAAGACACCCTTAACTATCCGTTATTCAACCGTACAAGGGCCAAAGGGATCTTATGATACAGCAAGGGATTTACGTTGTCAGGGCGTGAAACTGTATACAGATGAAGGGAATGTCGATCTGACGACGATTGCCATGCCCGTTTTAGTTAACCAAGACGCCATGAAGTTTCCAGATGTGATGCATGCCTACCAATCTAAGCAATCTGATGGTATACCAACGGCCACTGGTGCACATGACCGGTTTTGGGATTATGTAGCCAATAATCAGGAAGCACTTCATATGGTGCTGTGGATTATGTCGGACCGAGGCATAGTAAGAAGTTACCGAATGATGGAATCGTGGTCAATTAATACGTACCTATTTATAAACGAAGAAGGAGTTGCAACCTTTGTAAGATATGTTTGGAAGCCTGTCCTTGGTGTTCATTCTCTGCTTCAGGATGAGGCACTAAAAATCGGCGGTCTAGATCCAGACTTTCACCGGAAGGACCTCCGTGAGGCAATTGACTGCGGAGCTTTTCCAGAATATGAATTAGGTGTGCAACTCATTCCGATGGAGGATGAATTCAATTATGATTTTGACATTCTTGATCCATCCAAATTTTGGCCAGAAGAGCTCATCCCTGTTCAAATCATCGGAAAAATGACATTAAATAGAAATATTGATAATTACTTTACGGAATCAGAACAAGTAGCATTTAACCCTGCAAATGTCGTTCCAGGAATTGACTTTTCCAATGATCCCGTCCTACAGGGTAGATTAATCGCTTATCAAAGTGCCCAATATCACCGAATTGGACCGAATCATCAGGATTTGCCTATTAATCGACCACTTTGCCCATTTCATAATAATCAGCGACGAGGCAATATGAGGTATCGAATTGACGTTGATCAAGTAAACTATCGTAATAATTCACTAGCGAATAATACACCCTATACAACTCCGCCAGAAGAAGGAGGCTACGAATCTTATCCAAAAAAGGTAGAAGGACACGTTATAAGAGCGCGTAGTGAATCATTTAACGATTTCTTCTCCCAACCGAGGATCTTTTGGAATAGCTTAACACCTGTTGAGAAACAGCACACGCTTGAAGCATTAAGCTACCAGCTTGGAAAAGTAAAAAGTGAATCAGTTCGCCAGCAAAACGTCGATATATTGGTTAAAGTAGATCAAGAAATGGCATATATCGTTGCCGATAATATTGGAGTAGAACGTCCAAGTGGTTCTAATCTTCCTATTTCGACAAGTTATCCTTCCCTAAGCCAAGCCAGCACACCTAAGTTTGCCGCTACTCAGAAAGTTGGGGTATTGATTGGAGATGGATTTAACGGAAATGAAGTAGCCAATGTAATTAACTATTTAGAGGAAAATGGTGTATTCATTGTCATTATTAGTGACACGCTTAATCCTGTGAAAGGATCAGATGGATTGGAAATTAAAGTGAACGAAACATTCCTTACATCAAGTCCTTATCTGGTTGACTCCTTATATGTAGTAGGTGGACGTTCTAATCAACAAGCATCATTTGATTCAAATATTGAAGACTATATCCATGTCGCCTATAAACATTATAAACCTATTGGTGTCGCTACGACCGGACAGTCTTTAATAAGGACAGCTCCAGAAAACAATTTGGCCGGCGTTGTCTTCGCGAAAGATAATCCAAATTTCGCTGAAGAGTTTGTCGATGCTATCGCTGAGCAACGGTTTTGGAATAGAAAATAGAATAACTCATTTGCAACGTACATACTTACTCAAAGCAATGTACAGGATAGAGAAAAACAATTTTCAGCAAAGGATACCATCATGAAATCCGAACTAATTCAAATTATAAACTTTGAATCATAGTTCGGATTTTTTTCTCTGACTTATTTTCTGTTATCCAGTCTTCTTTTTAACTCTTGTTTTCTCTTTTCTATCATTTTTCGAACAACCTCTGAATTAGGTCCACCAGTTACTCTGCGCCGCTCTACAAAATACAATGGATTCACTATTTCCTGCCAATCTTTTTCAGTAAGTTGTGTGCCTTCAAGCCATTCATTAATTTTCGAGACTGGTAATTCATATAATTCTTTTTTCAATTCTCCTGCTTTCTTGGAAATCATGCTCGCCTGTTGATGTGCTGTCCTAAAAGACACTCCATAATCTCTTGACAAAACATCGGCTAATTCTGTAATCGTGATCATATTCTCTCGAGCTTGTTGATAGGCACGCTCCCGATCAAACTCCAGCGTTAAAATAACAGCTCTCATTAAACGGAGGACACGAATTCCTTTAGAAAATCCCGCATATAGATGTGGTTGTAAATCATCTTCTGTATCGTTTATATCTCCAAATGGAGTATTATGCACCATATGAATAACTGCCATTCCTTCAGCAGCAGCACTACTGGCAAGCGAACGAGAATGCTCAATGGAAACAGGATTTCTTTTTTGAGGCATAATACTACTGATTTGTACGTATGCATCGGAAACCTTGATTAAACCAACTTCTTTTGATGACATTCTCAATAATTCTTGGAGCCATCTTCCCATATTTGTCATCAAACTTATTAAGGATTGTGCCGCATCAATCAAATAATCTCCACTTGCAATGGCGTCATATGAATTCTCAATTAACCCATCAAACTCCAGTAGTTCAACCATCTGCTCCCGACTAATTGGAAACCCAGAAGTCGTAATAGCTGCAGCACCCATTGGTGATTGATTTACTGTATGATAAGCCTGTTTTAACCGGTCAATATCACGCTCCAAATTATCATACAATGCCACCAGATAATGACCAAAAGTAGTTGGCTGTGCTGGCTGAGTATGTGTATGCGCCGGCATAATTGTTTTCGTATGTCGTTCTGCTTGATAAAGTAAAGCTGTTGACAATTCTTGTGCATATTTAATACTATTTTTAAGGTATGACCGCAGAACAATGCGGTACATGGCTTCCCCCATATCATTTCTACTTTTAGCAATATGCATTTTCCCCGCCAGTTCATCTCCGATTAGCTCACCGATTTTGGATTCCACTAAAAAAAATAAATCCTCATATTCGGCTCTATATTCCAATGTCCGATAATCCATGTTTTCTAACTGCTGAATCCCCTGTAATATAGTCTTCGCTTCGGTCTCTGTTAAAATATGTTGGTCAGCAAGCATTTGCGTGTGGGCTTTATGAATTTGAAACATTGCATCCATTAAATGTTCTTTTTGATCGTAAAAAATAGGTTTTAAGATAGTCTCACTAAATACATTACCTGGAAAATCTATACCATCCTGCTTTTCAAACATCTCTCTCGAAGTAAACACGATCTTATGCACCTCTTCTTATTCTGAAATTAATTTAAGTTCCATTTTTTACAGGTTTATCACCCTTTAACTTATAATGTATTCTCCGTTTTTACATCAAAAAATTTATACGAAATAAACATTACTATTGAGATTAATCCCACTTGAATCATTCCATAAGCTGCCGCCTGCCCCATATTGAACATCCGCAATTGATTCATAATTTCAATAGAGATTGGCCTATTTCCCAGCGTATATAGTAAAACAGATGTTGGGAATTCACCAATAGCTTGAACAAATGCTAGCAATGTCCCACTTAACACACCAGGTAAAATAATTGGTAAAATTACTTTTCTAAACGTATAAAACCATTTAGCTCCAAGATTTTGGGCAGCCTCTTCGATAGAATCATCCAGTTGCTCCAGTACCGCGTTCGTCGAGCGTACTACAAGCGGTAAAAAACGAATAAAGTATGCAAGTGGAAGGATCCAAAAGGTTCCAACGAGAATTTTTCCAAATGAAAAAACAGATGGTTCATTAAATGCTAAAATTAAATTCATTCCTACAACAGTAGCTGGTAAAGCCCAAGGGACCATGACGAGTATATCTAATAAATTTTTCCCTATGAACTTACGTTTAACAAGTGTATAGGAAGTAATGATTCCAAAAGCAAACACTCCAACACAAGCAATCACTGTCATAATTAAACTATTTCGAACTGGGTCCCATATATGAGGTGTATCAAATAACAATCTGAAATTTTCCAAACTAAATGCTGTTGGATATGTCTGCCATGTCCACGCCCCGTCTGGAACAAGCGATAAAATTAGCAATGTAGCATGTGGTAATAATAAAACAATCATTGCTAAAATACCTAATGTAACCATCATCCACTTTATTAGCGGGTTACGTACTTCACTTCTATGTACCCCGATTCCTTTACTCCCCATACGATAATCTTTCCGATTTTGATACCAACGCATAAACAGAAGAAATGAAATAGACACAAGTGACAAAATAACGGACTGGGTTGCAGCCATCTCTAGATCCCCATTAATTTTAGAAAAATAGATTTGTAGACTTAGTACTCTGTAACCACCGGCCAATAAAAATGGGGCACTGAACGAAGCCATCGACACCATAAATACTAGTAATGCAGCCGCAATGATTCCCGGAGTTAATAACGGAAACGTTACTTTCCAAAATACACGAAATCGATTTGACCCTAGGTTAGCCGCAGCCTCTTCCAAAGAGGGATCAATATTATTCAAGGCTGAGGATGTCGTCATATAAAAATATGGATACATCGTATACGCATGTACGATTAATATTCCGGAAACACCACCGATACTGAAAGGCACTTTTGACAAATTAAATATATCCTTTATTGCATTAGGTACAAGTCCCGCCTCTCCATATAGAAACATAAATGCCATAACACCTACTAAAGATGGAAGCACAATAGGCATTATTGCAATGTTGGAGAAAAACTGCCGTCCTGGAAAATCATAGCGTGTAAAAATAAACGCCAATGGAATTCCAATTAATGCACTAAATAAGACTGACAAAAGAGAAATATAGACAGAATTCCACAACGCTTCAAAGTTAGCAGCGGACTTTGCCCCAAAGAAATCTTGATAATTTTGGAGTGAATAAACACCATTCTTTCGGATACTTTCTAAAAAAGTTTCAAATGACGGATATAGAACATATCCAATCAAAACGAGAAGAACAGGAATTAATAAAAATAGAGTTCGTCTTCGATCCGCATTTAACATTTATTCATCACCTCTCGATTGAGGAACAATCCGCACTTGATCTGTCGGGACATATATATAGACAGAAGTTCCTTCCTTTAAGTAGGTAGCTGGTCCCCGATTTAATTCTGTGACCTTAATTGTTACATGATCATTTATTTTGACCATAGTATGGACAGCTTCTCCCGTAAACTGAACAAGAGTAACTGTACCTTTAAAGACATTCGATTTATCTTCATATTTTTCACTTATTTGAATGACTTCCGGTCTAATAGAGATCGATAGATTATCTTCTTTGTCATATGACGCGATATTCAATTCTGTACGATTAACATAAAACGAACCATCCATTTCTTCAGAAAAATATCGCGCTCGTTCACCCTCTTCCTCTTCATAACGAACTGGTAATAGATTCGTTTCGCCAATAAACTTAGCAACAAAATCATTAACAGGCTGATTATATATTTCTAAGGGTGTTCCTACTTGTTGACAAATACCTGCATTGAAAACGGCTATCCGATCACTCATAGAAAGTGCTTCCATTTGATCGTGAGTTACGTAGATCGTCGTTATTCCATATTCTCTTTGTAATCTCAAAATTTCGGCACGCATCTCATCCCGTAACCTGGCATCTAAATTACTAAGTGGCTCATCCAATAACAAAATGTCGGGTTCAATTACTAATGCTCTTGCCAATGCAACACGTTGTTGCTGTCCACCACTAAGCTGACTTACTTGTCTATCCATAAACTGTTCTAAGCGAACTTTTTTCAACACATCCGAAACTTTCTCTTGGACAACGTGCTTTTTCATCTTTCTTACTTTCAGCCCAAAAGCTACATTCTCAAATACAGTCATATGAGGAAAGAGAGCATAGTTTTGAAAAACCATGCCCGTATTTCTTTTCTCAGGCGCTACTTTTGTCATATCACGATCATTAAATTTTACTGTTCCAACTGTTGGGTAGTAAAATCCAGCAATCATTCGAAGAGTTGTTGTCTTGCCACATCCACTTGGACCTAAAAACGTGAAAAATTCTCCTTCTTGAATTGTTAAATCCAAATTATCGACTGCTGTTACACTACCAAACTGTTTTGTGATTTCTGATAAATGTACTGTTGACATGACTAACAACCTCTCCTTTAGAAATCTCTACCTTAGTATGTCATCTAAATCTTCATAAGTTTTTTTATTAAAATTACTCTTCATCACTTTTATCTTTGTCTGAACTTTTAATGTTATTATCCCAATACTCCATCCACTCATCTTGCTTCTCTTCCACTAGATCCCAATCTAAGTCTATTGGAATAATGTCTGTTTCTTTAATCCAATCAGGTAGCTCATCAATATCGTCTCGTGTTGGAATACGATAAAACTCTTCCGCGAGCAATTTAGCCGCCTCCGGTGTGTTTACAAACTCATAAAAAGCTTCTGCAGCTTTAGGATGTGGTGCATCTTTAATAACCGCAATACCTTCCGTAATTATTGGCGTACCGCTAGCAGGTAGATGATAGCCAAATGGATAATCTTTTTCCTCTGCCAATTGAACAGTATCTGGCATATTCCAAACAGAAATAGTCCCTACACCTTTGGCGATTTGGTTATACATTATCTCTGGATTTGCTGAGTATTCTTTCGTATTTGCATCTAACTTCTTAAGCCAGTCATATCCTTCTTGTGGATCTTCTGAATCTTTATACTTCTCATAAATAATCGTAGAGAAGATGGTGCGCATTCCGCCCGATGCCAATGGATATCTAATAATGATTTCATCTTCCCACTTGGAATCCAGTAGTTCATCCCAGTCTTTAGGCGCTTCTTCCTCAGAAACTTCATTAGAATTATACATAATAACTTGAGGTGTAATAGATGTTCCTGACCATAACCAATCTGGATCATGATATAGCTCATCTAACGTGTCTGCGTACGTAGGCTTATATTCCTCAAGCAGTCCTTCTTCAGCAGCCTGATTAAAGTTTACTTGAGGTGCACCCCACCAGATATCTGCTTGCACGTTATTTTTTTCAGAACGAACTCGATCTAAAATTTCCTGAGAACCCATATCCAAAAATTCCATTTTAATCCCATACTCTGCTTCAAATTGTTGCTGAAACTCTCCTAAAATATCTGTTCCATGTGGTGAATAAACAACAACTTTATCCTCTAAATCACTCTCATTTCCATCATCAGACGAACTCGAATCCTCTGAGTTCCCTGCCATACAGCCTGTAAGAAATACCAAAAGCATGATTCCAACGAAAAGCAAGCCGTTTTTTCCCATTCTCACTAAAATTACCCCTCTCATTTAAATTTTTAGTAAAACATCATGTTCCTTCAAGAACAAAGCTGCAGCACCAATAATTCCTGCTTTAGCCCCTAATGTTGTCTGCACAACGTCACAGCGTTGTGGCGTATGCTGTCTCATCGTACCGACCAGTTGTTCACTGATCAAAGAAAATGACTGGCTGACACCACCTCCTATAATAATAATCTCTGGATCAAACAAGGAAACATAATTTGCTATACCTATTGCCAAATTATCTACCATTAAATTAATAGATTCTATTGCCTCAGGTTGTTTTTGCGCATATAGTTCAAACGCCTCCTTCGCAGTTACGTTTAGACCGAGTTTAGAAGATAGTTCTTTACTGATTGATGAACCACTTGCCACACTTTCCAAGTACCCATATCCTTCATACATCGGCTGAAAGCTTTTTACCTTTTCACGATCTGTTACTAAATAGCCCATCTCTCCAGCACTATAATTACTTCCCCGATAAAGCTCACCATTTAGAATAATTCCACTACCTATACCGGTTCCAATTGCAATATAAATCAAGTTTGATTTGTCGCTTGCTATTCCTTTCCAATGCTCCCCTAATACGACACTATTTACGTCATTATCCACATAAACAGGGAAAGAAAAGATACTTGCTAATTCTTTCCGCACAGGGAAGTTTTTCCACCCTAAGGCAGGTGCTTCTATAACTAAACCTTCTGTTACATTTGTAACTCCAGGCACACCAGCCCCTAAACCTAAAATATCTTTATCTGTTATTTGAAGCTGTCGCTTCATTGATTGTACACAACGTTCAATTTCTTCAAATAAACCTTTCTGTAAATACACTTGCGTCTTAAATTCACGATAAGCACACACTTCTCCGAGTAAATCAGTCATGCCAAGGGTCACATTTGTACCACCAATATCTATTCCAACAATATAGGAACGTTTGGAATTAAATGCGAGTTCTACTGGCTTTCGCCCACCTTCGGGTGAAGCATTTCCACTTCCCCTTTCATAAATCCACCTGTCATCCAACAACTGTTTTACAAGTGAGGAAACGGTTGGTTTACTCAAGTTCAGTTTTTTTGCGATATCTGCTCGTGTGGTTGCCTTTTCTTCCACAATGCAATTTAAAACTCCTCGCATATTTATCGTTTTTATGTAGGCCACACTCTCTTTTTGCATACAACTAAACTCCTTAACTATGTATTCACTTGATTAATCTCAAGCAATTCTGTACCTAGTTGAACGTAATTATTATTAAGACTATAGTTTTCGGCCCATACGATTCATTACTTCTACAATAGATACGTATGAAATTTTTTTAATTTATATTCCTTTAGTTAGTAAAGTTACCTAACTAACTATCGTTTCTTGTATTATAATGAAACCCTTTTCATTTGTAAAGACTTTTTTTACTTTTATTAAAATTCACATTATATCTTTCTAAATTCTAATATTTTCTATACATAGTTTTTAGCCCAACAATCATTCCCAGCGAAAAAAGTGATTTGCAAAAGAACCCTATTAAACCGGTATCTTTCACAAATCACTATTCTTAAACCTATGATGACTTTTTTAAAAGTTCTTTAACATGATCTACTGCGTGAACAAGAAATTCCTTACTACCGAAACTTCCTGACTTTAATACTATGAGCATTTCTTTGCCGATTGCAGACAGGTAAAATCACAAACGGCTTACTTGAGATTTTAAACCTTTAAAAGTAGCCAATCACGTTCTTCCATAGTTAACTTATTACGAGATTGGTCTTAGAGACCGTACTATTGAGTGAAAAAAATTTCATTAATATCAAGTCATGCTATCAATTATCAATTTATGAATCCTTTTATCCAACTAAAAAAACTATTACCTACAACGAACTTCGCAGCCATTATGCCGATTATTATTAAAAAGGCGATGAGTGTCCCGTAAACTTTTTCCCCATTCATTTTTCTACCTCTTCTCTATTATTACTCTTCAAAGGACAAATTTATCGGCTCATCTAAGAGATCAACAGAAAAATCAATATTAGTAGTTGGTACCTTATTATCGACTACTTCGAATTTTAGTTCATCCATCCATACTTGTCCTTTCCCTACTAATAACACTCCGAAAGCAATTACAGCACTATTTTCAGGTATATCTAAAACGATAGAATAATGATTCCAATCCGTATCTCCTGCAATTGGACGATCACTCATATTATCAAATTGCAGCACATCCCCAAGCGAATCATCCACCCGCATCCACAATCCACAAACTCCATCCACCTTTTCAGATTTAAGAAAACCGGATAATTTCAATCTTTTACCAAGATATTTTTCGGCTTTAAATTGCTGCATAACAGTTGCAAATTCATCTTGAGACTGCACTTGTGTGCTCATTAAATATCCAGATGTTGTACCTTTATGAAAAACTTTTCTGTCCAGCCCCATTTTGTAATGAAAAGGATGACTTCCGCTTAACTGCCAACCCTTTACCGCTTGATCTTTTTCCATCAAAGTTTCCTCCCTCTTAGTAGTTAATTTACCCATGATTTTTCGATATTGTCCCGGCGGCAATTCATAATACCTCTTAAATGAGCGTGTAAAAGATTCCTGTGTTTCAAAACGATAATATATTGCAATATCTATGATTCTCTTCTCGGTATATAACAACATATTGGCACTATTAGCGATCCTTCGATAGCGAATATATTCTGAAACTGTTATTCCTGTCTCTTTTTGAAACATACGATGAAAATGATATTTTGAGAAACCTACATAACGAGCTAAACTGTCTAAAGTTAATTCCTCATGTAAGTTATTTTCAATATACACAATCGTTTGTTGAATGATCGAACTGTTTCCCATTCTTGGACCTCCTTAGTAACAAGTATACCGAATAAGAAAATTGGTTTTTGACTTTTATTGCTCTATTAAAGCTTCTCAACCTATAGGTACCATCTACTAAACTAGCTAAGATTGATAACGCGGTTCCACATATAATAACTAAAGCAATTGAAAGCCCTATCTGATTTTTACTTTTGTTTGGCTTTTGTTTAATCGCTACAAAGAGCGTAAAAGTCAATTCAGAGATCCCCCCTAAGAATCAAAACAAAAGAATTAAACTAAATTAATATTATTTTAATTTCAAAGGAATGTTAAAATGAATCATAATGAATATGATGAGAACTTCAGTTGTTCTATAAGAATATTTAACTGGTTTATTGAAAAGAATGGCAATTTATTATTTAACCTTTTTACAAGATAAAAAGATTGAAGATAAAAAGACATTAGATCTGATGTGTGGACCTGAGTAACTACTCGTTAAATTTATTGAAAATGACTGGGAAATTAGGGGAGTGACTCTTCAAATTCCATGTTAAACTTAGCAATGGATAATACTAATCAACCCCCTCATTTTTTAAACTAATAATGTTATAGAGATTGACTTTATAAATGAATTTTCTGTAATAACTTGTACAGCCGATGGAGTTGATCATCTAAATTCTATGCGGAACAGTTAGAAAGAGTGGCTTTTATAGCTATGAAGGAGTAAATTACGACGAGCTTTAACAATTTAAGTACGACATTAAAAGTACGATTGATTTCAAATCTCTTTCAAGAGATAATTTATACAGCCACCATGCCATTCGTAGCACTATATTTAACTGATATGATAAGTGTTAAATTTTCCGGAATATTCCTTACAATAGCTATGATTATTTCTATGATATTTTCTTTTATCGGGGGACATATAAATGATTCCAATCGAAAGAAGAATATAATAGTCTACTTACAAATACTAATGAGTATCTTTTTATTATTAATGGGTATTTCATTGTTACATAGTTCACTTTTATTATTTTGCTCCAGTTATTTATTTTTTACAATAGCTTTTGGTATACAATACCCAATTATGGAAGCTGCAATTATGGATGCAATAACAGAACATGAATCCTACGTCTATAAACTAAGCTATTGGATTACCAATGTAGGAGTGGCGATTGGTTCAGTGGTTGGAGCTGTTTTCTATGGTTACAAACCTCACTTGTTATTTACCATAGGGTTTATTGTATATATCTTGGTCGCTTTAGCTTTTATAAAATGGTTTACTGAAATTATTGTCCAAAGACGAACAAAAAAACATAACAATATTTTAAGGGATGGGATTAGTAGTTACACAGACGTCTTAAAAGACCGAAGATATATGGTATTAACTATTGGATTCAGCTTAATAATAATTGGTGAACTTTCTATTTATTCATATATTGCTATTAATCTTAAACAAAATTTTAAAGATATTTATATATTATTTATTAATATTGATGGGATTAGGATGTATTCTATCATACTTCTATTAAATACAATTATTGTTGTTTTCTTCACCTTTAAAATAACTAAATATATTGAAAAGATATCAACAGAAAAAGTACTTATTTTAGGGCTATCTCTTTATACCGTTGGTTATGTTGGCCTAAGCTATTTTAATACACTTATACCCATTATAATCGTAATTATTTTAGCAACAGTAGGGGAAATTATCTATTCGCCTATCTACAGTACTGAACGTTATAAAATAATTCCTGAATCTAAACGTGGGTCTTATTCAGCGCTAGAGACATTTGGATTTTATTGTGCAGAGATAGTTGCCCGTCTCGCTATTGTACTGGGAGTCTACCTATCTTCTTTTAATATGTCATTGCTACTGTTAATAATATTGACGGTAGGGAGTATCATGGTTTATCGTTCTCTAACTGCAAAAAAATCCATAAATTAATGATGGCACATTTACGTGACGTGACTACTGATTTTCACTGGTGATAGTTTTAGATTCACCCATGCATTATCGAGAAAAATAACTGACTATATTGTTGGCGAGCTTATGTATAGTTTCATTACATTCTTATGTAATTTTTCCTTGCAAAATAAACCCTCTTAGTAACTAGGATACCGAATAAAAAAATTAGTTTTTGACATATATTGCTCTATTAAACATACGTCAGAATGGTGATGTTGCACTGATGTTCTAAAGTGCAAACCTTTAGACCGAAAACAGTAAGAATGAATTTAAACTTTTTTATCTACTAAAAAAATCCCTTATTCACCTGCTTCAGTAAATAAGAGACTTTTTTTCTGATGTGTAAATAGCTTTATTCCTATTTTTAAAAACAACGATAAACTCTAACTAAACTATCTCGGGTAAAATGGTATTAGCCCTTTATTATAAAGCGCACCAGTAATATTTAAAAACGATGCAGGCATTTTTTTGAAAAAATAATATTTACGATAGAACTGGTAATACGCTTTCTTTAAATTTTCCCATTGTCTACACTCTTTTTCCTGTCTAAACCGGGCAACATCAATCAATTTAATTTCATTATTATTCGTAATAAAAATGTTACGTAGATGTATATCAGATGGGTTTAATCCTAAATTTCTTGTTAATGCTAATGCATGGTCGATCTCTTTAATATGTGCCGACGTTATTATTTTGCCGTTGGTGATACATTCAAACAATGTTAATCCCTGAATAAAATCGATGACAATATAGTTACGCCCCGAATCATAAAGCGTTGGAAAGTATGGAATACCCTTAAGTGTCTCATAGATACTCGCTTCTTCTTTTGCAATAGAAGTAAAGGCAGGAAAAAAAACTTTAATTGCTATATTGGATGCCTTTATTTTAAAAACAAATGCACTCCTGCCTTTCCCCACAAGCTTCAATGAATGATCATAGCTAATTAGTCTATTCTTTTTATTTATTATTACAGTTTTTACAAGTTCTTCATAAGAAGCCAAAGGATTACCTCCAAATATTTTTTAAAAAATAGCACAAAAAAGACCTCACCAAAAAATCGGTAAGGTCTCGCCAACAACGATTGTTGCCAATAAAGCCGAGGATAAAAATCTCCTGTACTGACGACTTTATTGTAATATAGCTACTCCCCTTAAAGGAGAAATACTTATTAATTTGTAAGCCAATTATATTAGGAATAGGCCAAGGTGTCAATTTATAAGGGATATATAAATACTTCCAATTTATAGTTTTTTCCTTCTGTCTGGTAAAATTTCAAGGGGTTTTCATTCTACAGGGTCTGAAACTTTTCTCCTCCTTATATCTTGCTATTACCTTTGGCAACTGATTTGTCTCTGGTAACACTCTAGCACTGTTCTCATTTCAGTGAAGGAAGAAGTGTTAAACTATTCAGCCACATCTTTAAAGCTCTTCCCGTGAACTAGACGTTTACATTTGAGAGCACTTCTTCCCAAGTAACTAATTTTCTAATAAAACATCGAACTCTTTTACATAGACTGCATTTCCTGTTATCTCTATATCATAATTATCTTCATTATTAGAAACTCGCACCATTACCCGGCCGTCTTTATCCATTTCCTGCCCCTGCTCTACAACAAGGTTTAATGATTCTTCAAAATTTCTCTTAATATATTTTGCAAAATACGCACCCATGACCCCTGAAGCAGTTCCCGTAACTGCATCCTCTATCGTACCTGAGAAAGGTGAGGAAAAATGTCGAGCATGCATATCGGCATCCGAATCATAGGTTTCTAGACAAAATGGATGAATTGATGCTTTAGGCATTTCTTTTAATACTGTTGGAAATGACTTATTATTTGGTTTCATTTTTTTAAAGGCATCAAGTGTTTTTATTGGAATTAAAAGTGTCCAATTTCCTGTACTACCATATAGAATCGGTAATTCATCATCAATATCATCTATTGTTATTCCTATCGCGTTAGCTAAATCTTCCTTAGAACCTTTATAATCTTTAAACTGTGGTGGTGCCTGTTTCATAGTTATATATGTTTCATTATCAGTAGTTGAACTAATCTTTATTGGTAAAACACCTGCTTTTGTTTCAATTGTAAAATCCGTTTTATCCCCCAATAATCCTCTCGTTTTTAAGGCATAAATAGTTGCCATTGTTGCGTGCCCACAAAGGTTCATTTCGTGTCCCGGTGTAAAAAACCGTATTCTATGGTCAGCGTTGTTAGATTTAATTGGAAAAGAGGTTTCATTAAACCCTACTTTAAAAGCAACTTCTTGCATTTCCTCATCTGTTAAGTCGTCTCCATTTAAAACAACCCCTGCCGGATTCCCTTTATTGGGTTCTATACTGAAAGCATCATAGTGATAAACCTTTACCATTTTCACGAGTCAATTCCCCCTAACATCTGAATGAATTAGGAACATTATATATTATCTTTATTTTACCATCAAATGAAATTTCACCCTATATAAACTGTTTCTTTGTTAAAATATACCCCCACTTTTTTTCAAAATTAACATGATAAAACACAAGTCTTTCGCTTTTACTCCTTGTTATTCTCCAATTCCAATGCTGAACAAAAAATAAAGCGCCATTACTCAAGAGAGGCGCTCGATTATTAAAGATTAGTATTAAAGTAAAGCCCCTGTAAATTTTTTTTACATCAGAATACGCCATTTTCATTAGGAGAGTTATCAGGTATAGGCTGACCCACATCCCAAAGCTCGACGATAAGGTCGTTATGGAAACGGAAAATATGGACAACAGCCCCACCAAGGTCACCTTGCTTTTGCTTTACATGTGAATGAACCGCAACGATATTACCCTCTTCAATGGAACGTTTTACTTCAAAAATTTTGTCTGGATTCCTGGCGGCATTCTCTTCCATTGCGAACATAAGAGAGTTAGCATCTCCACGGAAATAGGGGTTATGATGACGGAAATCCGGACCAATATATCTACGGTATGCTTCTCGCACTTCACCTGATGCTACCATTTGCAAGAATGACACCGCCTTTTCCTTTAAAGAATTTTTCATGATACATCATCCTTCCTGTAAAGTCCTGATTATTTAGACTAAATTTCTTTTATGCTACTAGCACATTTCGATATTTTGTAATTAAACTAATCTACTCTAGTAGATTCCCCAAAACATCCATATATAGTACCTCTAATAAGACTTCTTCAAATTTTAAAATCCTTTACCCTTCTGTAAATAAAAGTCAAAGGGTAAATTTCAATTTTATCATTCTTTTAGGTACTGATCATTAGCTTTTTGTAGGATATCAAAAAATCATCCAGTAATATCCCGCCTATTATTACCAATAAATCCAAGGACAGAAAATACAAACTCAGGTCATTTTGTAGAATAAATGGACCATTGATTGTAAAATTAAAATAAAGTGATAACAGCAGTTAAATGGGGAGTTCATTGTTAATGAGAACAGGGTACTATATTTTGCCCTTTTTGGTTATAACGGAAAATATCTTAATCAAGAAATACAGATCCCTTTATATTATGTCAAAGTCTATTGGAACTGGTTTGATTTAACAATGGGGATTCAATTAAAACTTTCTGATGAATGGAGCTAAGATGATGTACAAAATACTAATTGTAGAAGATGATATGGTTATTGCAAGAACGGTAAAGAATCACCTTCAGCCGTGGGGATTTGAAGTGGAATACGTTTCTGATTTTCAGAATGTCATGTCACATTTTGTTTCATTTGATCCGCAATTAGTTTTATTGGATATCTCCCTCCCCTTTGTGAATGGGTTTACTTTGTGTAATGAGATTCGCAAAGTATCTAAGGTACCAATTATCTTTATCTCTTCTGCTTCCGACAATATGAATATTGTCATGGCTATTAATATGGGCGGGGATGACTTTATTGCCAAACCTTTCGATCTGACGATTCTCACTACCAAAGTGCAAGCATTACTTCGACGCACTTACGACTTTACCGGTCAAACAAATTTATTGGAACACCGTGGGGCTATCCTAAACACAAGTGATGCGACCCTTACCTATAATGGCCAAAAAATCGATTTAACGAAAAACGACCAGAAGATTTTGCATGTTCTTCTTGAAAATAAGGGCAAGGCTGTTTCAAGGGATGTACTAATGACGCGGCTATGGGAAACGGACAGTTTTATTGATGATAATACACTAACAGTGAATATCAACCGTCTCCGAAAGAAGTTAGAAGCAATTGGACTAAATGAGTTTATTAAAACAAAGAAAGGACTCGGCTATTTGGTGGACTAATATGAATAATCATAAAGAAAATCTATTTCTCCTTTATTTACATAAAAACTGGAAATCAATAACCTTATTCTTCCTATTCGTTCTATGCTTTACTATCGTTTTTTCGCTTAGCCATCAACCCCTCGATCCAATTCTCTACTCCATCCTTTTATGTTCATACATTGTCTTCGTCTTTTTTGTTGTTGATTTTTTAAAATTTATAAAGCAATACAAAAAGCTAAAAAACGCAAAAAAAACTATTATGGTACAACTCGATCAATTGCCTACCCCAAAGAATGCAATTGAACGGAAATATCAAGAACTGCTGCAAATTTTATATAAAAACAAGAACGAATTGACCGTTCAAGCTGATAATAAACAAAAAGATTTAGTTGATTATTTTACACAGTGGACCCATCAAATTAAAACACCAATTGCAGCGATGCGACTCCTTCTTCAATCGGAACAAAATGAGCAAACGACCGAATTGGAATTGGAATTAATTAAAATTGAACAATATGTTGAATTTGTTCTACAATATCTTCGTTTAGAAGATATGTCCAATGATCTTGTTTTTAAGAAATATGAATTAGATGAGATCATTAAACAAGCGATCCGAAAAAATGCGAAAATGTTTATTCGAAAAAAAATCAGCCTAAACTATTCGGATATTAACCGTACCGTATTAACAGATGAAAAATGGCTGCTCTTTGTCATCGAGCAAATTCTATCCAATGCGTTGAAGTATACAAAAGAAGGCTCCATTTCAATACATATGAAGAATGAACAACTAATTATAGAAGATACTGGTATAGGCATTCAAGCAGAAGATTTACCACGTGTATTTGAAAAAGGCTTTACTGGATTCAATGGCCGTGCCTTTAAACAATCTACGGGGATTGGTTTGTATCTTTGCAAACAAATAGTGACCAAGCTATCCCATGACATAACTATTGAATCAGAGGTAGGAATAGGAACAAAGATTATCATTGATTTGGAAACAAAGGAAATCGGGGTGGAATGATACCAGTATTTATTTAATCTTACAATAATGTAAGATTGAGCCCTTATTTGTAAGTAAAAGCTATGTCTGTGAGAATGATGCCTTTGCTATACTGAACATGTAGTTAAATGAAGAGACGGAGGAATTTTTCATGACATTACTAGATGTGAAAAATCTAAAAAAAGTATACACAACTCGATTCGGTGGCAATCATGTTCAAGCACTTACAGACGTAAGCTTTTCAGTTGAAGAAGGGGAATATGTTGCGATTATGGGCGAATCCGGTTCTGGAAAGACGACTTTATTAAATATTTTAGCTGCTCTTGACAAACCGACTAGCGGAGAAGTTTTACTGAATGACAAAGACATTGTATCCATTAGTGAAAAAGAAATTTCTACATTTCGCCGAAAAAATCTCGGTTTTGTTTTTCAGGACTTTAACTTACTCGATACATTTTCATTGCAAGACAATATCTTTTTACCACTCGTATTATCAGGCACATCATACAGTGAAATGAGTAACCGTTTAAAACCGCTTGCTGAAAAATTAAGGATCAAAGATATTTTAACAAAATTCCCTTATGAAGTTTCCGGGGGTCAAAAACAGCGGGCAGCGGTTGCGAGAGCTCTCATTACGAATCCAAAGCTTGTTCTAGCTGATGAGCCAACCGGTGCGTTGGATTCACGTGCCGCCGATGATTTACTGCAAATTTTCTCACAGATTAATCAAGAAGGCCAAACGGTTCTTATGGTGACCCATAGTACAAAGGCCGCCAGCCACGCGAGTCGCATTCTGTTTATTAAAGATGGCGCCGTGTTCCATCAAATCTATAAAGGATCCTTATCTAATGAAGCGATGTACCAAAAAATCTCGGATACATTAAACATCATTGCCACGGGTGGTGGTAGAAATGAGTAGACTTTTCTACACCAAACTTGCCTTAACGAATATAAATAAACATCGGAAAACGTATATCCCTTATATCCTTACATGTATCAGTACCATTGCTATGTTTTACATGATGCATTTTATGTCGGGAAATCCGGGTTTGAAAAAAATGTCCGGTGGTGATTCCTTAATTACGATCTTAAATTTAGGCAATATTGTCATCGGCGTCTTTTCAGTTATTTTTTTATTCTATACAAACAGCTTTTTAATTAAACGACGAAAAAAGGAATTTGGTCTATTCAATATTCTTGGAATGGAGAAAAAGCATATTTCCAAAGTGATTGTTTGGGAGACCGTTTTTGTCACTGTCTTCAGTATTGTTATTGGATTAGTAAGCGGAATGATTATAGGCAAGTTAATGTTTTTGCTCTTAAATAATATTTTACATTTTAACGTGCCACTTACGTATTTTGTTTCGACAAAATCAATAGGAATTACATCGATCCTTTTTCTTAGTATTTTTGTCCTTACCCTTTTAAACAATTTAAGACATATTCATCTGGCAAAACCGATTGAATTATTACGAGGTGGTCAGGTTGGTGAAAAAGAACCAAAAACGAAATGGGTTCTCGTTATTATCGGAGTAGCAGCACTCGCGTCCGGATACTATATCGCACTAGTAACGGAATCTCCATTAGCCGCGCTCAATAAGTTTTTCCTAGCTGTGCTACTCGTCATTATCGGCACATACGCTTTATTTACAGCCGGCACGATAGCCCTTTTAAAAATCATGCGAAAAAACAAAGGTTTCTATTATCAAACTAAACATTTTATCAGTGTATCAGGTATGATTTATCGGATGAAACAAAACGCAGTAGGTCTGGCCAATATTTGTATTCTTTCTACCATGGTCTTGGTCATGTTATCAAGCACGGTATCTCTTTACATTGGAATGGAAGATGTGATCAAAAATCGCTATCCAATGGAAATTGAAGTTTCAGCAAATAATATCTCTGAAGAGCAGGCACAAGTAATTGAAAAAATAATATATGATGAAGCAGAAAAATATCAAATTGAAATAATAGACCCGGTTCGTTATCGTTCTGCAGATTTTCCAGCAAATAGGGAAGGAAATACTTTTACAACAGATCGTAAAACCATTCAGTCATTTACGAATATCTCAATGATTGAATTAATCTCGCTTGAAGAGTTTAATCAGTTGGAAGAACAGTCTGCAAAACTAGCGGACAATGAAGTTCTAATTTATACGTTTGAGGGAGAGCCTGTTGAAAATACCATTACAATATCAGGACAGGAGTTTCAAATTAAAGACCAGTTAAAAGACCTGTCCTTCAGCAGAGATAGTTCTGGTATGTTAACAGATGGCTATTTTATTGTCGTAAAAGATGAAGAAACGATTAAATCTCTATACCCTGCCGAGGAATTAGAGCTTATAGATTGGAAGGATTTATCTTATTTTTCAGGATTTGATGCTAAGGGAAGCACTGAAAATGAAATTGCCCTAACAAGGGCTTTATCCCAAAAGCTAAAAGAAGCCTCCATCGATGGCTATGCAGAAGGACAAGAGGAATCAAAAGAATCTTTCTATTCCATATACGGCGGTTTATTTTTCCTTGGTCTATTTCTTGGCGCATTATTCATCATGGCAACCGTCTTAATTATGTATTATAAACAAATATCTGAAGGCTATGATGACAAAGAACGGTTTGCAATTATGCAAAAAGTAGGCTTGAGTAAAGAGGAAATTAAAAAATCGATTAAGAGCCAAGTGCTCGTCGTGTTTTTCTTACCACTTATCGCAGCCGTTATTCACATCGCCTTTGCATTCAAAGTTATCACGAAACTATTGGCTTTGTTAAACTTAACAAATATTGGTCTTTTTGTCATATGTACAGCTGCAACCATATTTATATTTGCTTTATTTTATGCTCTTGTCTATATATTAACAGCGAGGGAATATTATAAGATTGTCAGTTAGAGGCAGTGCCTGGATTTCATAGGGTGCAATTGAGGAATAAACCCTTAGATTTAAATTGTTATATTTTAAAGTGCAATAAGTTTTTTCACAAAAAATTTAACCTTGTCCTAAACGTTTACGTTCGGAATACCAGTTAATAGCTGTCAACAACTATTAACTGGTATGGTTAAATGTCTTATTTATGATGTTTTTTCAACATTTGTTGCAAATGTTCTTCTGATTTTCCTTTCGGGATACTGAGAGTTTCCCAATTCTCGTCTTTTATTAGTTTACCAATATAAACGATTTGCCCTACATGATAGGCATAGTGAGCCATTTGTCTTTCAATCGCTTCAAGTACCGTATGTCTTTCTCCCCGAATGTACACATTTTTTAATAAATCCTGATCACCTAATCCATTTAATGTTTCAAAAAGAATGTTCCAACCTCTTTCCCAAACTTTTATCAGTTCCTGTTTTGATGATATATCGTCCTCAAATTCTTGGTCACGATTCCGGTATGACTTTTCTCCATCCGAAGTTAAAAAATCGGACCATCTGGACACCATATTTCCACTTAAATGTTTGGCTATAACCGCAACACTATTTGAAGCTTTATTTAAACTCCAGTGAATTTCTTCGTTCGACAATTGCCCTATTGTCTTATCACCTAGGTCTTTGAGACTTTTAAATCTTTCTTGTACAACATTCAAATACTCTTTTCCAAGGTTCATTATTGGCACACCCCATTAGAATAATTCCGATTTTAAATCGAGTCAACACAACTTAGAGAGAACAAGTCTTTTCGATTATCTTGCGATTAAGCAATAAAGTTTTTTTCTTACATCAATTTTATTTTAATGCCACATTCGGACCTCTCTGTTATTGCAGTGTTAATCTGCGGTCTGTTTTGTCTTCCTAGTTGTGCCCAGTATGATCAAGGCAACATAGATTACGATGGCAATCGAATCTATAAGCGTATTCGTGAGAGCGGAAACGTCAAGTAATGCCGTTACGCCAAGAATTACTATTAATCGGACAATCAGAATCGCCACGATCATCCATGCGGCAAAATTGATCTTCGATCGCTCACTTTGGAATGACATAAAAATGAAGGCGATGCCGAAGACCAAATTTTCTACCGTTATAATGTGCCAAACATACGTAAATACTATTCGGATATCCATGGGCATCTCCCCATTGTCGAGCGTGGGAAATACAGCAGATTGCCCGTTCCATGCATGTGTGACGGCAAAGAGCACAGCAAGAACACCGGCAATCAAATAATAAAAATTCCTAACCTTTATATTAATCACAACCCTCCAAAAAAATTTCCGGTTCATTCTCTTGGATATCCTTGTAAATCTCTCGGACGAATTCTGCCAATTGTTCGTCGCTTTCGTTATTCAAATCCCTTAATGTTTCGGCAGCTAGGTTAAGTAAACTACTTACCTTATTCAGATGATTAATCTTCTTGCGCGTTTCTGCATTCTTAGCATCGAGGAATGCAGCAACCTCTTCGCAGTAAGCGGGATCGATATTTTCCATCCTATGGAAACCAAATTTCCCCTTAATTTCATCCAGAGAAAAGTCCGCATACTTCATGATCTGAATATTCATCAAGTCTATGAGGTCATCCCTCGAATACCTGCGGTACCGATTGTCTTTCCGAGACGGCGTAACGATCCCAATCCGGTCATAATACCTAAGTGTATCCTTGGACATCCCAAGTTTCTCCGAAACCTCTTGTATAGAATAAAATTTTTCCATGAATCCATCATAGCATTTGAGTTGACTCCAATGTCAAGTCGCTTTTTGATTTTTTTCTATAGTTGGAATATTGTATTTAAAGATATGTTGATTGTATCTTAATTAACAATATTTTCTTTTGTAATAAACTTTATTTCATAATCTTTATCAAAAAATTTCCTTATAAAAAAGCAAAAGGCGGCATTGCAATTTAACAATACCACCTTAATTAACTATTAATAACCGTTACCTTGTCCGCCTTTTACAATCTCTTTTCCTGAACTTGCTCCTAGACGATTTGCTCCAGCAGCAATCATTCTTCTAGCTGTATCTAGATCACGAACCCCACCGGATGCTTTTACTCCCATTTCTGGACCGACCGCTTCTCTCATTAAAGCAATATCTTCTGCAGTAGCACTTCCTGGGCCAAATCCTGTAGATGTTTTTACAAAATCAGCGCCAGCCATTTTAGAGAGCGTACAAGCTTTTTTCTTCTCTTCATCTGTTAGAAACCCAGTTTCTATGATGACTTTTACGACGGCTTGTTTATTAGCTGCTAAAACCACACCTTCAATGTCTTTTCTTACCGCATCATAGTTACCCGATTTCATAGCACCTATATTAATTACCATGTCAATTTCAGTTGCTCCAGCAGCAATAGCATCACGTGCTTCTGCAGCTTTTGCAAAAGCACTTGTTGCACCTAATGGGAATCCAATTACGGTTGTTATCCCTACATTTGATCCTTTCAACGCAGTCGCTGCAGTTGGAACCCAGTATGGATTAACACAAACTGTTGCAAATTGAAATTCTACCGCTTCCTCGCATATTTTCTCGATTTCTTCTTTTGTACTTTCAGGTTTTAATAGTGTATGGTCGATCATACGAGCAATTTTTCTACCAGTAATTAACTCTACGCTCACCTGAATTCACCTCCGTTGTTTTTCAGTTACTTTATTTTTCTATATTGTCAACTTGCTTAAATTAACAGTTCTTAGCTAGAGTTTCTGCTATATATTTGTCCGTTATTAGTACATTTGCATAAACTCCATGTAATGCACCAACAATACTACTGAATTTTTTGATGCCTCCAGCTACTAAAATCGAAGATTCCTTCTTAACCAAAAGATGTACATTAAGGTCAATAGTACGTGCATTTAATTCTTCGCTACAGATCTTTCCTTATCTCATTCAAAAAACTAGTCCCATATTTAGGTAAAGGTATATTATAATTATCTGCAATTGTTGCCCCAATATCTGCAAATGTGTCACGGATAGGTAGACTTCTTCCAACCTTAATCCCTTTATGATGAATTAGAAGCGGTACATATTCACGTGTATGGTCTGTTCCATGATGGGTCGGATCATTACCGTGATCTGCCGTTATGATTAATAAATCGTCCTCTTTAAGTTTTGGTAACACTTCGCCAAGCCTTTTATCAAATGCTTCAAGTGCTTCTCCATACCCTTGTGGATCGCGTCGATGTCCATATTCTGCATCAAAATCAACTAAGTTTAGAAAACATAGTCCAGTAAAATCTCTATCCATTGTTTCCATCAGTTTGGTCATTCCATCATCGTTGTCAATTGTGCGAATAGAATCAGTTATCCCTTCTCCATCAAAAATATCCGATATTTTTCCCAAAGCGATAACTTCATATGAAGCATCTTTCAGTCCATCTAATACCGTTCTATCAAATGGTTTTAGTGCATAATCATGGCGATTAGAAGTTCTGTTGAATGCACTAGGATGACCTACAAATGGTCGAGCAATTACACGACCCACCATGTATTTTTCATCCAAAGTCAGTTCGCGAGCTATTTTACAAATATCATATAATTCTTCAATAGGCACAACATCTTCATGTGCTGCAATTTGTAGAACAGAGTCTGCGGACGTATACACGATTAATGCGCCAGAGGAAAGATGTTCTTCCCCCAACTCTTCAATGATCGCTGTGCCTGAAGCCGGTTTATTACCAATTATTTTTCTTCCAGTTTTCTTTTCTAATTCATTTATTAATTCAGGCGGGAATCCATTTTCAAACGTCCGAAATGGTGTATTGACATGAAGGCCTGCGATTTCCCAATGACCAGTCATTGTATCCTTACCATTTGAAGCTTCTTGCATCTTTGTATAATGCCCTTCAGGGTTTGTGACTGTATCTATCCCTTCTATTTTTCGTATATTACTCAATCCGAGTCTTCCTAAATTGGGCATATGTAGCCCTTTCATATATTCAGCGATGTGGCCCAAAGTGTCAGCGCCTTCGTCATTAAATAGCTCTGCATCGGGAGCTTCCCCGATTCCAACAGAGTCCATAACAATTAAAAAAATACGTTTCATAATTACAAACCTTTCAGTGTTTAGTTTTATCGTATAATTCCGTATTCCCTGTTCATTACTGGATGGTTTATTTGGTTTTTATATGGTTAGTACTCTCTGTTTTTTCATATATTTGTAGATAGTTTTAAACACAACCTTAATTTACTTACCCAACCATGTAAGGCTAATTTACTTTCATATTTCACCATTGCCTATCAATAAACTTCTTTTCCATTATTTCTCGTATTTTTAAAGGAAGACTTAATCTAGTATAAAACCACTTTTTCCAGATCGCATTCCAAATAGAATTGCTGAAATGGATACAATAATCAATATAATTAAAGGGATTGTCCACTCGCTTGTCAAATCATAGAAAAATCCGATGAAAAATGGACCGATTGCGGCTAATAAGTAACCCATTGTTTGAGCCATGCCCGAAAGCATTGCTGCTTGTTCCGCGTTTTTCGCACGCAACCCCAAAAAAGATAGAGCCAATGCGAATCCTCCACTTAAAGTAATGCCGATAAACATTGTACAAATTATTATAACAACAAAATTATTGCTTAATAGTAGACCAATGTAACCCACAACAGCAAATAAACCTGTAATAAGCACAGCCCCTGATTGTGATTTAAACTTACCGGCGATTATCGGCGCAAAAAAACTAGCTGGCAATCCGATAAATTGTGCAATCGCCAATAACCATCCAGCGGTCGAAATATCCACGCCTAAAGAGACTAAAATCTCCGGCAACCAAGATATGGTTACATAAAATAAAAAAGACTGAAAACCTAAAAACATTGCGACTTGCCATGCTAATCTCGACCGCCAAATCCGTTTATCACGAATACTGGAAACAATGTCTGTCTTTTTTTTGCTTTGTACATGTTTGATGGAAATATATAACCAAACTACCATTGCAAGAATAGCCGGTACTGACCATACTAGCATAGCTTGTTGCCATCCTAACTTTATACCTTTGGCAAGGGGGATACTTATTCCAGATGCAGTTGCAGCAAATACTCCCATTGTCGTTGAATATAAGCTAGTCATAAAAGGAACCTTTGTTGGAAATTTTTCTTTAATTGTGCTTGGCAATAACACATTACAAATAGCAATTCCAAATCCAATCAAGAATGTACCTACCAGTAAAAGAACTATACCGGATACTGATCGAATGAAGATTCCGCAAGCGAGAATCGCCAATCCGAAGCAGAGGCTGCGTTCATTGGAAAATCTCCTGCCAATCTTGGCGGCACTTATTGACATAAGCGCAAAAGCAATCAAAGGCAAGCTCGTCAACAGACCAGCAATCCAATTAGAAATATGAATGTCAGCACGTATCATGCCTATTAACGGTCCTACTGATGTAATGGCAGGTCGTAAGTTAATTCCAACAAATATAATTCCTACTATAAGCAATGCATTATATAATCGATTGTTATGTTCTGACAAAATAAAAACCCCTTCAGCAATGCACATTGTTAATTAAAAACCAGAAAGTAACTTCTTAAGCATTCAAAAAATCGATTAAACGCAAGAGAAGTACTTTCTATAATGTTGTCCAAGCATCTTCCGGAAATTCGAAAAATTACTAGGTCCTTCCATCTTTTTTGATGCTCAATTTCAGTTTATTAATATTAAAAGAACATCGTTACGATAGCACCATTCAATAAGTTTGCCAATGTTGCAGCGATTAACGCCTTTATCATCAATCTTTGAATTTCTAATTTTCTGTGAGGTACCATTTCCGATAACATACCTACAATACTCCCGGCAGCTCCAAAGTTTGCAAATCCACTCAAAGCAAATGTTAAAATTGCTACCGTTTTTTCTGAGAGCAGGTCGATTGAATTAGATAAGTTAGCAAAAGCAAAGAACTCATTCAGCAAAAGCTTTTGCGCTATGAAGTTCCCAGAAATTAATGCTTCTTCCCAAGGAATACCAATAATAAAAGCGACAGGTGCGAAAACATAACCAAATATTAATTCTAGTGAGAAATTTTCAAATCCAAACAACGATCCTGTCCATCCAAATAGACCATTAATTAAAGCCATTATGCTAATAAAAGCTGTTATCATTAATCCAACATTTATGGCATATTGTAACCCCTCTTTAGAACTAACAAAAATGACATCAATTATATTTGTTTTTTCATCAGACGAATCATCAACTTCCTTCCATTCGTTTTTATTTATTTCTTCCGTTTCGGGAATTAAGAATTTAGCAATCATAATTCCAGCCGGAGCTGACATTACTGCTGCAGATAACAGATACTCCATTGGAATTCCCATAGCAGCCAATCCAACCATGATTGCACCAGAAACAGAGGCAAGTCCTCCGACCATTACTGAAAATAATTGGGAACGAGTCATATTGGCGATATAAGGCTTAACAACTAGTGGAGCCTGAGTATTCCCGACAAACATGTTTGCTGCGGCCGCTGCTGACTCCGCATAAGAGGTTTTCATGACTTTTGAAATAAAGCCTCCAATAAACCGTACAATATATTGCATAACTCCAAAATGATATAAAATACCAATTAAAACGGTAAAAAAGACGATTAACCCTAAAACAGTAACTCCCCAAATACCAAACTCACCACCTTGCTCGGCTAATGGTCCAAAAGCAAATTTCAGTCCTTCATATCCAAAACTAATAATATCTGTAATTACTGTAGACACATACTCCAAAATATTTTTTCCGATTGTCCACTTTAATACGAGGTATCCAAATACTACTTGTAATATAAAACCCACCGTTACAGTTGTAATGTTAATCGCTTTCTTTTTTTCCGATAACAAAAAGGAAATAAAAATTATAAAACTACATCCAAACAGTCCCCAAAGTATATTCATTATTATTTCATCCCCCTCTTTCGAATATTGCGATAATTAATTTTATTCAAAAGTAAGGGGTTAACACGTGGGAATAACCACCCATAGGTGAACCCCTTACATTTTAATGCTGATTAATTTACATTTCTTTAATCACATTTTTGATTAAATGAACAAATATATCTCTTGATTTGGCGGCAACTTCAATTACTTCATCATGGCTAAGAGGCTCATCTAAAATTCCACATGCCATGTTCGTTAAACAAGATACGCCTAGCACTTTAAGTCCTCCATGTATGGCAACTGTAGCCTCTGGGACAGTTGACATTCCTATTGCATCTCCGCCTAACGTACGAATCATACGAATTTCTGCAGGCGTTTCATATACAGGGCCACTCCACCAACCATATACACCTTCACGAAGTGTAATATCTTTTTCTTCAGCAACCTTTAATACAATGTTTCTCAGTTCACGGTTATATACTTCAGATACATCTGGAAAGCGCGTTCCTAAATCATCATTATTTTTTCCAATCAAAGGATTTGTCCCAACCAAATTTATATGGTCAGTAATTAACATTAGCTCACCGGGATTAAAATCTGTATTAACTGCCCCGCATGCATTCGTAATAATTAACTTATCAATTCCCAACGCTTGCATAACACGGACAGGAAACGTAACTTCGTCTAATGAATACCCTTCATAGTAGTGATAGCGTCCTTTCATAGCAACAACTATTTTTCCTTCCATTTTTCCGATAACTAACTCATTTGCATGCCCAACCGCACTCGATTTAGAAAAATGTGGAATGTCAGCGTATGGAATGACTGTAGCATCTTCCATTTCATCGGCTAAGCTTCCCAGGCCCGACCCTAAAATTATTCCAATTTCCGGGACGAGTTTTGTCTTGCTAGTAACATAATTTTTTGCTTCCAAAATATCTTCTGTTTTGTGCAATTTTATTTCCTCCCTAAATAGATAAAAATTAAATTTTATAACTTTGAATATAGACCGGTCTATATAATATATTTAAAAAAAGGAGTTAACTTTGCATTATCAAGGAAATATTGGATGCGACTGTTTTTAATGCATCTGCATTTTTACGTGCTAAAGACACAACAAATCCTCCCTGAATCATAATATTTATCGTATCTCCTAACACTTTAGCTTCTGACTCGCTGTATCCATTTAATAACAGTTTATTTGCAAATTCTTTACTCCAAGCTTCAAATACTTCCTGACACGCTTTTCTTAATTCGTCACTTGTTGCAGCTGTCTCTAGTACTAGAGCTGTAATGGGTACTCCTTGAAAATAGTTATTTTCTTCAAATCGTTTAGCGCTGTCTAATACAAAGTGCTTAATGGATTCAACGGCATCATCATACTGCGATAAAGTTTCTTTTATAAATGCAGTCACATTTTGCTTTGTCCACCGAACTGCTTCTATTGCTAGCTGTTCCTTTCCATTAGGAAAATGGTAATATAGTGATCCTTTTGGAGCACCGCTATGCTGAATAATATCATTGATCCCTGTTCCCGCATAGCCATTTCTTTGAAGCAAATAAGCTGTTGACTTAATCATTTCTTCACGTGTATTTCTTTTCAAACGATTTTCCCCCTATTGAATAACTATAACAAACGGTCTACATACTCATAGACTCATCATAAAGCATAATTTAAAAGCTGTCAATTGTTTTAATAAAGCGTTTTCACGCATTAAAATTAATCGATTCATCTTAAAGTGCTTCAGCAAGAATCAAAGGTGCTTGGTCCAAGTCTGGAAGACCTATTACCCACTTAAGTCTCGAGACAGTCATCCATGTATGAAGAATGAGTGGTGCATATTCGTCGTGTATGATCAATTCCGTGATAAGTCGGATCGTTACCATGATCCGCTATGGTTATTAATAAATCATCATTCTTCAGTTTAAAAGACTTATTTAGCATGCCCATTTTTAGTGTAACATGCTTTTTAAAGCTTTTTGAGTATTAATTATTGACAGCTATTAGCTGGTATAGAAACAATAATCATCAACTATCCACCAAAGTGCGAAGATAAAGGTTTATACAGAAGTTATTGAAAACTTACATGGAGATAATAGTAACTTAGAAAATATTGAATTAAAATCTGGTGATAACATTCAAAGAAGTTGTGGCTTCCTAGTTCCAAGTTTTTATCGCTCAAATAAATTTGCTAAATAATTAAGTTGTCAATTTGATAAAAATGAGGGAATTATCACTGATGATTCTAGTTGAACAACAGCAAATAGGGTGTTGCAGGCGAAACTGAAAAGGAAGCCTCTCTTCTTTGATAATTTCAGCCAACGGCAATAAGACTACTTCAAGTATAAACAAAGATATACATTAGATAGATTTTAATATATAAGCTGATGAATTATAAATACAACTCATCAGCTTTTTGTATTATGAGGTCTATTAACTTAAAAAACTTACCTCATTAAATGATCCGTTTGTTGTATAACATAATAAAACACGTCACAAAAGTAACGTGTCTGTAATTTTAAGTTGAAGCAAGTCCCTCATCACTTGCCTTCAATTGGATCATGGCTTCTGCAACGTCTCTAATGCCCAAATCTAACGCACGAAAAATCTTGTCGTAAATTTCAATCGAAAGGTTATCAAAGCCGCCTTCCGAACGGGAAATTATTTGTAAACCGACATCAGCTTTATCGGCAAGTTCCTGTTGGGAATAACCACATTGTAAACGACGAGCAAAAATAATTTTAGCAAATACACGTGACAAACCTTCTAAGGATCCTTCTAAATCTGGATGACCTTCATGCAACAATGAAGTGGTCATATTTAAAAGATATTTAGCCTTCTTCATTCTTTAATCCCTCCTAAATAGTGATCAAGATGCTCTTTTCTGAAATGGCAACTCCCTCAAAAACACTCCTAAAATTAGACTTTTCACTCTAACTTTTTGGGTGCAGTCCCTAAGTACAAGGGCTATTCGAGCATCATTTTAATGATAGCAACCAAATACTAAATACTCACTATAAAGGATACTACTGTTCCTAAATCTGGTGTACTTTTAATTTGCAGTCCTGTTCCAAAGTGTCGTATTAATCGTTGATTCGTATTAATTAATCCTACACCCGTTCGTCTTCCTGCCTTTCTTTCTAATAAGCTTTGCAATTGAACTTCATCCATTCCGATGCCATCATCCTCAACTGAAATCTCAGCATACCCATCATGAACGGAAATCTTTATGACAATCTTTCCACCACTAATGCGTTGCATGATACCGTGTCTTATAGCATTTTCCACTAACGGTTGAATCGTTAAGAATGGAAGTTTCAGATCATTATTGTATACATCCATCTCCCAAACAACCTCTAATCTATCTCCGAAACGAACTTGTTCAATATTAAGATATGATCGCACGATATTTAGTTCATCTTCGATTGGGATCAGCCCATCAATATGTTGAAACTGAAATTTAGTTCTTAAAAATTCGCTAAGTTCATTTAGCAGATTACTCATCTTATCTAAATCAATTTCACTTAAAGCGATAATTGAATTTAATGTATTGAATAAAAAGTGTGGCTGAATTTGTGCTTGTAACCATGCAGCTTCTAATTGCAATTGTTCTCGCACAACTTTCTTTACTGTCGTAAGTGCTCTCACTCTTGATCTTAACTCCAACATTTCAACAGGCTTCGTCACATAGTCATTGGCCCCTGCTAAAAAACCCGCTTGTATATCCTTGGGTTCACTCCTTGCAGTAAGCAGCAAGATAGGAAGCTCCGTAAGGGTATAACGATTACGAATCAATTTAGTCAATTCATATCCTGACATATGTGGCATCATGATATCAGAAATAACTAAATTCCATTCCTTTTCATCCAATATATCAAGCGCCTCTTTGCCGCTCGATACAGTAGTGATATCATATTGTTCAACTGGCAAAATTGATTGAATTACCTGTAGGTTTACTGGGTCATCATCAACAATTAATATGGGCAGGCGTTCGGAGTCGGTCGCGTTTAATATGGATTGATCTTCAGCAATCAAGACTTCCACTTTTTCCAAATTGATTGTAGACGCGACCAAATCTTTAACAGGCATCATCTGGTGTTGAAATCTCATTGCATTCCCAATCTCCCCGACTTCATCTGCCGGCGCAAGTATTAACGAAAAGGTAAACTTCGATCCTTTCCCTAGAACTGAGGAAACTTCTAATTTTCCGCCATGCAGTTCAATCAATTGTTTACTTATACTTAAGCCTAACCCAAAACCATCTTCAATCATTTGCTCATCAGAAGCTTGCTCATAGGGGCGAAATAGCCGCTGAAGCAATTCCTCATCCATACCAATCCCTGTATCAGCTATAGTAATAAGTGCTCTTTCATCCTTCACTACAGCTTGTATGTAAATTTCCCCTTCATTCGTGTACTTTATAGCATTATGAAGCAAATTATAAACGATTTGAATTACTCGATTTTCGTCTGCAATCACGGGAGGAAAGTCATCCGGAATTTGGTTAACAATTTTCACTGGCTTGATTTCAACAGTGAATTGCAGCATATCGAGTACTCCTGTTACAATAGGCTGAATCGCAATGACTTTTTTCTGCAAGCGTGGATTACCTTCCCGTAAACTAGCAGCATCAAGTAGATCATTTAATAGCAGTGTCATCCGCTGGCCGACTGTTAAAACCATTTCAAGTTCATCGACACTTTTTTTCTGTAACAAATGTTTTTCTCTAGCTAAAACAGATTGAGACATGTTAATGATTCCGTGAAGTGGATTTTTAAATTCATGAGAGGTGTTTGCTAAAAATTGATCCTTATGCTCATTCACTTTTTGTAATTTTGTAGCAAGCTTCTTTGTTTTAATATGCATATTAAAATAATCTTTAAACCAGATAGATGCAAAACAAACGATAGAAATAATAAGATCGAACGGGTAATGAACGACACTTATTCCAGCTTCTCTCCAATAAATTATCCAAATAAAATGATGGCAGATAGCTATGAAAGAAAATAGTAATAAAACATTCCCGGTTATATCACTGAATAACTTTTTGATAAACGTAAGCATCGTGATAACAATTGCTATCCCAGCCAAAAGATAATAAACAGGAAACATCATTATAATTTGCTCTGGGGATAAAAACAACGTAATGACAGCCACTATTATACTGGTAAATAAATAGACTGGACTAATCCTACGCCAATAAGGGAGATTACGTTGATCTATACACTCTAATAAGGCATAGCAAGCGATTGGAATGGTTACATTCGCTAGACGAAAATCCCATTCATATCCAATATTAAATAATAAGTGGAATAATTTTTCATCGTTACTGATTAAATTCATTAATGTTATGCAAAATATTAGTAAAGAAAAATATAATAACCTTTTTTCACGATTCCCAAGGAAAAATAGCACAAGAGCATAAATAGAATGCATCAAAAATATAACTGAAGCCAAAACCTGCATGGATAACGACAAGTTTCTTTCCTTGGACATTGCTGCCTCTGAACCAAATTTAATCGAACGAATAATTCCGCTTCGGCGAACATCTTTAAAATTTGCTGCTTGAATCACAATCTCAATGACACCATTTTCATCTGCAGTGAAGGTTGTTGAATAAGGTAGATTTTTTGCGACGTATTCATCTTCTGTTTCACCAACTTGCCCAGATCTAGCCAAGAATCGCCCATTAATATATACTTCCGAAGAGCTGCGTACGCTTGATACATACATACTATAATTCATCTTCTCATCTGGATTTACATATAATCGTAATCGATACGAACCAAATCCAAACGGTGTTGATTCTTTATCATGAAAATTTTCATTCCACCTTCCTGGAACTTGAACAAACTTTCGTGATTTCTCGTCTAAACCATGTTGCTGCTCACCATCTATCAACCATTGTGAAGGATAAAACTCCCATTCTCCATCAAGTAAAAGCACTTCACCATCATCTACATTCCAATCCCGTAAATCCAATTGCCCCTTTTTAATTTGCGTATGTGAGACATCTTGGAATGCGTTCATCCAGAGAATACGGGAGCCCGATAAAATGATTATTAATAATCCAAACATTATTAAAATATGTCTTTTTTTCATATGTATTTTTTTGGGCGAATTATTTCCGCTCAAGACCCCTCTCATCATCTGATCAATAACTAAGTCATCTACTAATTAAATTATATAAATGAAACAAAAAGTAACTTTTAAATCCCTGTGTTTAAATATTTTCTAATGTTTTAGCATATTTATTAAACGGTATTTGTTTACAATACTTGCATTCTCGTATCTTTCTGCTTCTATTCTATCATAAAGTATTTTTTTAATTTATTTGAAGTAAGTGTAATATATCTTTAAGAAAAAAAGGAGTTGTTTCTCCCTTTTAAAAATAGCCACTTTTTTTAGACTAGTAAAGCCGTTATACTATTTACAACTATATAATCATGTTTTTCATTTTGAAAAATAAGATTGCCAAAGAACTCCTTATTTAATGCTATGAATAATAAAAGATTTGGTTTCGATAGTTGCTTGCTTAAACTCCCAATCTCCATAAACTTGGATTTGTGAAAACCCTGCTCGTTGCAATGATTCATCGATTTCTTCTTGTGTTCGAAATTTTAATTCCATTTTTTCTTGAATTAACACTTTATCCGTACGTGCATTTTTCACTGTTTCATAAAACGTATAAACATCTTCAACAAACCCTTTGTATTCCGTCCAAATTTCAAGTTGCTCACCACTCATATGATGTATTGCAACATCAGGAGTTTTATCTTTTTCCCATTGTTCCCACGCTTTTGCAATTGGATTACGGGTATCAAAAATAAAATACCCTCCAGGTTTTAATGCTCTATATACGTCTGAGATGGCATGTTGCCAACTTTTATCTGTAAGAAATACTTGGGCAACATTCGCTGTCATTATAACAGCCTCAAATGCATTTGATTTTAAATTTGAACTATCACCAACAACCCAAGATATCTCGCCTGGATACTCCTTATTTTTTGCATATTCAATTGCTTCTTCATTTGGGTCAACAGCTGTAATATGATAGCCTGCTTTCGCAAAATGAGATGTCAATCTTCCTGTTCCACAACCTAAATCAGCTATTTTCTTAATATGCAACTTTTTTAATAATGCTAAAAAGAATTCATCGTCTTTGCCCCAGCGATTAATCTGGTCATATACTAACGGAATCATTTTTTGCCTACTTTCTATAACAAACTTATTTATTCTTTTTCTATTTAGTAGTAAATTTTTGTCATACTCCATCTATCTGTTGCCACTAATATAGGTGGAAGGAATTTACATTAATTTAAAACAAATTAACCCGAAAACAAAGGCTTTATTTTTCCCTTTCCTTTGACTTCCACTTTGTGTAAAGCACATAAATAGCGTTTCCAATAGTCAATAATATTGCTGCAGTTAAAAAACCAAGTATTGGATATATATCAGGATCAAATATTAAGAGCAAAATAGTTGCCAGAACAAATCCTCCCCAACCCCCTATAGCAAAACGCCACGGATGTTCTTTATTAAATAGCATAATGATTTCCCCCTTTCGGTGTGAAAAAATGACTTTTTATTTAAAATCCTATCATTTCCGACTGTTTTTAAACTTTTTTGCATCATAACTAAATGACCAAGAATACAAGGTTTTGCTAGAAATATATGCAATCCATACCAGTAGCATAAGATTGGAACAGCGTAAAAACTATACTTTAACGGACATTGTGAAAGTTGAACGGAACAAAGAAGAAATTTGCTTGAATGTGTATTACGCTAATGGTGACTAGTGATATTGCAGCTATGGTACTAGTCACTTTATAATCTCGTGTGTGCTATTATTTGAAGTGAATGAAAAGGCAGAATACCTGGTCCACCAATAAATCACAAGGGCATACGTTGGTTGGTTATAAGCTCTTAAAGGTTATTTTTTCCCTTTAACAAGTCAGATTGGTTTTTTTCTACTATACTCAAAGTTACTTGTATTCAGAAGATGAACTATTCATTTTTCTAATAAAGTAAAAAATTAAAAAGTAAATTACGGGAACTATTATTGCCCACCTCATTGCAGGTATAAACGATAAGTAAAGACTAATAGGTAGTGAAGATAAGACACTCAACAGAATGAACTTCCAAGAGTTTTTAAGTAAAGCAAACGTTAAAAAAAGTACAGGTAAAAAAATAGAACTATAAAAAACTATTGAATAAATCAATAACATTACCACCTTTACTTTTTTACTGCCTTTTCATAGATATAATACATGTATTTTTATATGGATTAAGCTTCCAATAAAGGTAAATTACTTTGTAGTCTTATATATGATACTATATTTTTCCATAATGAGGGGGATAAAGAAAAAATTAGTTC
>NZ_JAXHDF010000014.1:0-91204 GCF_037071985.1 Pseudogracilibacillus sp. SE30717A
ATATATCTACCTGTTTTACTTTTTTTAATGAAAATTATTTATATTCTGGAACATCTAAAATTAAAGTATATGAATCTAGTTGTTGGTAAAGATTATACATGTTGTTAATCTGCTTAGATGCCCAACCTACATCAGTTGCATACTGATGACCGAAACTTTTAGTTCTTTCCATATATTCCGGGTTCCAGCGCATTTTATAAATAGTGTTTTGGACAGTATTTGTAGTGTTTTGGCCTTTAATATAGTCATTGCCAATAAATTCTGCACCACCTACAATGGCCTTGTAAGGTGTTGTCCAGTCTCGATCATATGCCCGTTCGGAACCACATTTTAATGCACAATCATCATACGCACCGATTCCGAACATATTATAAACAATTTTGATGTTCGTTAAGTTTTTTCTATTGGAAGCTGTGACCATTGTTGTTTTACCGTTTTTATCTTTTCCGACTTCTACACCAGTAGCTAACTCGGAAGTACCATGGCCTGTTTCAAGGAATGCGTGAGAGATTAAATATACATCATTGATGTCATTTTGTTTTCCCGCATCAATGAATGCTTGTCCCTGACCCTCTAAAATTCCTTTACCCTTTAAAGCTTTATTTAGTACAGCTGCTGTTGCTCCACTAGGTTTTGATAAATCTAAAAATTGAAAAATTTGCTTTTCATGGTTTACAAAATTATTTGGATTTAAATAGTATAGAACATCTTTAGGGCTAGCATGAACCCACTGTGTTGTATGATTATAGTCGATTGCGTACCAACCATTATACTCATCTAAAATATTAACAGTAGTTCCATTTAATAAGGTTCCAAGAGATTTAAAGTTACTACCAGGACCAATTCTTACATTTAAGCCAGACTCAGCTATAACTTTATTATTATTAATATATGTCTTTGATACCCATGCATATTTTTTATCGGTTTGAGGTGTTGCTTTCATCTGAATAGCTAATGCTTCATCTAGAGTGATATTATAATTCGTTCTAATATCTTTAGGATCTCCGACATGGTTTTTATGGATATAACCAGTTTTACCGTTAATCGTAACCTCATACCAGAAAGTAGAAAATGTTTTTAGGGTTATCTCTTGTCCAGCACGGAATGTTCCAATGACGTCGGCTTGTGTAGAAGCTCGTGATCTCACATTCGTAGGAGATTTAAGAGTATATAACTTAATAGATTCTTGTTTTTTTGCATTTTCTACATGATTTTTATGGACAAACCCAGTCTTTTGAACACCACCAACTCTTACAGAAACTTCATACCAGTAGTCATTAAATGTTTTATAGTTGATGACAGATCCAATTTGATAAGTTGTTAAAACATCGGATTTGGTTGAAGGTGTTGTTCGGATATTCGTTGGCGATTTTTGTGCTACACCCCGTAGAGTTTCCTCTTTAGCAGTTGCATTTTCTACGTGTTTTTTATGAACAAATCCGGAAACACGTTTCCCGCCAATAATCATTTCAACTTCATACCAGTAGTCGTTAAATGTTTTGTATTTAATTACAGATCCAATTGAATAAGTAGCAAGAACATTTGACTGCGTAGATGGTAAAGTCCTAATGTTAGTAGGAGATTTTAATGCAACACCACGCAAAGATTCTTGCTTAACAGTTGCGTTTTCAACATGGTATTGGTGTACAAACCCAGTCTTTTTAGTTCCATTTATATCGACCGTAACTTCATACCAATATTCATTGAATGTTTTATAATCAATAATTGTACCTTGTTGGAAAGTCGTTAAAACGTTTGACTTGGTTGAAGGTGTTGTCCGAATGTTCGTAGGTGATTTTAATGTAACACCTCGCAGACTTTCTTGCTTAGGTAAAGCATTATCGACATGTTTTTTGTGAACATAACCAACTTTATTTCCGTCAAAGGTCACTTGATACCAGTGTTCCGAAAATGTCTTATAATCAATTATAGAGCCGATTGGAAATGTCTTAACAACTTTAGACTTTGTCGAAGCATTTTCTCTAATATTTGTTGGCGATTTTAACGCAACACCGTGTATTGATTCTTGTTTTTTTACGGCTAGCTCAAAATGCTTTTTATGTATATAGCCACCTGTGGAAACTGCATACCAGTTTTCATTATAAGGGGCAATTTTCAAGACAGTACCGGCCGGTACTATTGTTAACGGATCAGACTTAGTAGTGGCCTCTTTTCGGATATATGTGTTTTCTTTTCCTGCGACACCCTGTTGATCAAATGAGGAGATATTATATGTCTGTAGAGAAGAACGAGATGTTTTTTCCTCGGTTTTATCAACTTGTTCTTCTTTCGGTTGTTCTTCTTCCTCATCATTTTCAGTTGTCTGTGAAGAATTATCATTTACTTCTTCTTCAGATACATTTTCCTGTTCACTGTCTTCCATGTCTGCAATTTCATCTTCAAGCGAATCGGCAGAGTCATCTTCATTTACATCAACATTAGTAGAAGATTCATCCTGATCGGTTTGTTTGTCCGTGTCTTCCAGTGGATCACTTTCAATTTGGTCGCTATTAGTCTCGGTAACTTTGCTATCAATTTCCAGATATTTATTGTCTATGTATCCTTGTTCGATTTCCAGATCATCCTTATTATGATCATCTGAAAGAAAGACATCCTCTGCATTATCTACATTTGAGATAAATTCAACGAAAGAATATGTTTCAAATTCCTCAATTATTTTTACTATCTCATTATTGTTTAAGTAGACTAATATATTGCTAGAATCAATGTCTTCATCTGTCTCGGCGATTTCGTTCTCTGTTTCGTTAGCATCGATTTGTTCTGCATTCTTATAGAGTGGAACTCCATCCTCTTGATCTGTTACTATCTTTCCTATCTTCAGTTCACTTTCAGATAGATCTTTCGTCTCACTGCTTGCAAATGATTGTAATGGGGCGAAAAATGTATTACTCAATAAAACTAGCAGAACAAAAAGCACACTAAACTTTTTCTTTAATATTCCAATCACTCCTTCATAAATTTTTAAGTTACCAAATTACCTATAGCAATAACGTACCATATTACTAGTATATCAGAATTAAAGCATTAAAAAAAACACAAAATGTAAAAAAATATCAAAAAAACACATAACAGGTCCTATTATAAGTTAAAGTATTTATTACACGTCTTTTTTGTGTTTTAAAATACTTACATGTATAATTTATAAAGTGCGTTAGGTATGACGAAGGGATGAAAGGGTAAAACCAAATGAAATCTGCAATTACAGTTATTAAAGAACAAATAAATAATTTTTATCTAATCAGAAGGCTATCCGTTTATGAAATAAAGAGTAATAATCGTAATAATTATTTAGGTACTTTGTGGGAAATAATTAACCCGGCAATACAACTATTAATATATTGGTTTGTATTTGGTACAATTAGAAGTCGTGCACCCATTGAAATGGGCAATACCGAAATTCCTTTTTTTGCATGGCTTTTAGCAGGATTCTTTTTATGGACTTTTAGTTATCAAGCATTAATTCAAGGTTCGAAGTCAATTTACACAAGGTTACGTATGCTATCTAAAATGAACTTTCCAATGAGTGTTATACCCAACTTTGTTATATTTTCGAATTTTTATATACATTTATTCTTGGTAGGAATTTCAATTATTATATTCCAATTTATGGGGTTTTATATTTCCGTTTATTACATTCAGTTATTATATTTTATGTTCGCAGCCTTTTGTTTGCTGTTTGCAATATCTTTAATTACTTCAACTCTATCAACAATTGTAAGAGATTTTCATATGTTGTTAAATTCGATATTAAGAATGTTGTTGTATATTTCGGGGGTCTTATGGCCTATAACTTTGTTGGCAGAATTTCCATTACTTATGCAAATTATGAAATTGAACCCATTATTTTATTTAATTGAGGGGTATAGAGCTTCTTTCTTTGGTACTGAATGGTACTTTATAGCTCATTGGCAATATTCGCTCTATTTTTGGGGACTTGTTATTTTGTTACTTATTTTTGGATCTATGTTGCATGTTAAATTCAGAAGGCATTTTATTGATTATTTATAAAGGTCTGTGATGATAGTGGACAAAGCAATTTCAGTTAAAAATTTAACTAAAAAATATAAACTGTATAATAATACGAAAGAGAGATTTCTTGATTTAATCACACCAAAAAGTTATGGAGATGATTTTTTTGCTCTCTCTAATATTGACTTTGAGGCTAACCATGGAGAGGTAATAGGCTTTGTAGGCATAAACGGATCTGGTAAGTCTACACTTTCAAATATCATTGCGGGAATTGTACCAGAGACTTCAGGTACTGTGAAAATTAATGGACAAGTATCTTTAATTGCCGTGGCAGCAGGATTAAAAAATGATCTTACGGGCAGAGATAATATTGAACTTAAACTTTTAATGCTAGGGTTTAGTAAAGAAGAGATTAAAGAACTAGAAAATAATATTATTGAATTTGCGGAATTAGAAAAGTTTATTGATCAGCCAGTTAAATCATACTCAAGTGGGATGAAGTCACGTTTAGGTTTTGCAATCTCCGTTAATATTGATCCCGATATCCTAGTTATAGATGAAGCTCTTTCGGTTGGAGATAAGGCTTTTGCAGAAAAAAGCTTAGCCAAAATGCAGGAGTTTAAAAAATCCGGAAAAACGATGATCTTTGTTAGTCACTCTCTTGGGCAAATGAAAAAGTTTTGCGATAAAATTCTTTGGTTGGAATTTGGTATGGTTAAAGATTATGGTGATGTAGAAGCTATCATGCCGAAGTATGAAGAGTTTTTAAACATGTGGAAAAAGCTATCTAAAAATAAGCGGGAAGAATATCGGGCTCAGGCAATGAATCAAAACTTAGATTATAAGGAGTTCTTAAAAGTAATTGAACCAAAACCTACTGAATACAAAGAACAGTTAATTAGTAAAATTGGCAGGGTGCAAGAAGATAGACTACCTATTTATAAAGATCCTCGAATGTTGTCTGATTTCACAATCTCGAAAAGACTTACTGGCGAGTCTTATTATATAAAAAAACAAGCAATTTTAAATGGCGATCGCTTTTATTTACTAAGTGATGAACCGAGCGCAAGTAGAGGGATAATTGGTTGGATGAAGGCAACAGACGTTGTGTCTCATGATTTAATCTTCATAGATCAAGACACTAAAGTATTTAAATTAGATGGGGAAGGATTGGCATATAATCGACCATGGGGTACGAAAAAAAATGTTGTTTTTAAGAATTTAACACCATTCAAGGGAAAAGAATTCCATGTGGAGAGAACTGATAAAGTTAGAAATGGATATTGGTATTATGGATATTTAGAAGGAGAAAAAGTTTGGATCCATCATAGTCGTTTAATTGAATAAGAATGAGATACAAAAGCAACCTGATTAAATAAAAGAATAATCAGGTTGTACTGTTTTATGGGATTCTTTTTTAAGAACACTATTAGTAAATACCGTTTTTGCTAACTTCTTCAATTGGTTGTATTTTGGAATTATCATTAGTATAATTTATTATGGTATGTCTACAAAAGATTACAATTATTTTATATATGATGAGGTGTTTATAGTGATTTATGCTGGGATTTTGGCAGGGGGACAAGGAACACGAATGGGAAATGTTCCAATGCCAAAGCAATTCTTATTATTGAATGACAAACCTATCTTAGTGCATACAGTAGAAAAGTTTGTATTAAATCCTCGTTTTAATAAAGTTATCATAGCTTCGCCGAAAGAATGGATAAACTATACACAAGATATTTTAAAGAAGTTTCAAATCGATTTACCTAACGTTGTAGTTATAGAGGGCGGAAGTGAAAGAAACGATACAATCATGAATATAATTAACTATGTGGAGAAAGAAAATGGTGATTTATCAGAGGATGATATTTTAGTAACCCATGATGCGGTTAGGCCATTTTTAACTCATCGAATTATTGAAGAGAATATTGAAATGGGTTTAAAGTATGGAGCTGTAGATACTACCATTCAAGCAATCGATACAATTGTCGAATCAGCTGATAATGATTTTATTAGTGATATACCAAGAAGAGATATCATGCACCAAGGACAGACTCCACAAACATTTTCTATGAAAACAATAAAAGAGCTATACAATGAGTTATCAAAAGAAGAGAAAGAAATTTTAACAGATGCTTGTAAGGTCTTTACAATGAAAGGCAGAAAAGTGAAACTCGTAAAAGGTGAAATTTTTAATATAAAAATAACAACACCATATGATTTGAATGTAGCTAATTCAATAATAAAAGGAAGTTTAGATAAATGATAAACCAAGTATATCGTTTAGTATCTCCGAGACAATTTGAGGTAACGTATAAAGATAAATCAATTACAGCAAATCAAGTTGTTGTACGTCCAACTCATCTATCCATATGTGCTGCAGATCAAAGGTACTACACGGGAACACGCGGAGAACAAGCTATGCGTGAAAAACTTCCTATGGCTTTGATTCATGAAGGTGTTGGAGAAGTGGTGTTCGATCCTACAGGCACATTTAAGCTAGGAACAAAAGTCGTTATGGTTCCGAATTTACCGACAGAGTCAGACCCAAATATTGCAGAAAATTATTTAAGAACAAGTAGATTTAGATCAAGTGGATATGATGGATTTATGCAAGACTATATATTCACAGATACGGATCGATTAATTGAATTGCCACAGGATATAGACTTAGATGTTGCTGCATTTACAGAACTTGTTACGATTACTACCCATGCACTAAGTAGATTTGAGAAAAAAGCACATGCTCGCCGCGAAACATTTGGGGTTTGGGGAGATGGTAACTTAGGGTATATAACTTGTCTATTTTTGAAAAAGTTATATCCAGATAGCAAAGTAATTATCTTCGGTAAGACAGATTATAAAATGAATCATTTTTCTTTTGTAGATGATGCAATAAAGATTGACGCCATTCCGAATGATATTCAAATAGACCATGCAATAGAATGTGCTGGAGGGAAAGGAAGTCAGTATGCTTTAGCTCAGATTATTGACCATATTAACCCCGAAGGTACAATAAGTTTATTAGGTGTTAGCGAATATCCAATTGAAGTAAATACTAGAATGGTCTTGGAAAAAGGTTTGACACTTATCGGAAGTAGTAGAAGTGGAGCCAAAGATTTTCAGCGGACAGTTGATATATATAAAGAGTATACAGATATTGTTGATTATTTAGGTACGATTGTGGGAGAAGTTCATACGGTACGAGATATTGAGAATATTACAGAGGCTTTTGAAAGTGACTTATCTAGTTCTTGGGGGAAGACTGTAATGAGATGGATGATCTAAGTGGTAGTAAGAGATTATTTAAAAACATCGTTAATTGTGATGTATAAGACCATATATAATACGTTGTATACTATCATGACGCATGTAAAAAAACACAACGATAAAAAAGCTGTATTTATTCTATCAAGAAGTAAGGATATAGAAGGTAACTCATATTATATTTATGAAGAGTTACTTAATCAGTTAGATGGCGTTAAGATTCATCTAGTTTATACAGAGAACAAGATGAATCTTAACTTATTCAAAGAGCTTTTTACTATATGTAATGCTAGATATTTAATATTAGATGATTATTATCTTCCTATCTATTTGGTCAAGCCAAATAAACGCTTGAAAGTCATCCAGTTGTGGCATGCAGCCGGCGCTTTTAAGAAATTTGGTTACAGTACAATCGGAACTCAATTTGGACCAGCAGATAATTATTTAAAATTAATACCAATACACTCTAACTATACCCATGTATATGTATCATCTAAAAATATCATACCTTTTTATGCGGAGGCATTTAATATGTCGATGCATAATATTTATCCGTTAGGAATTCCACGGATAGATTTATTTAAAAATGAACAGCAGATTGCACAAATTAAAAATAAGTTATTTACAGAATACCCGCTATTAAAAGATGATAAGTCTATCAATATTTTAATAGCGCCAACTTATAGGGCTGGTGGAATTCAGAAAGAGTCTAGCTTTAATATTAGCAGTATTATTTCTAATTTTATTACAGACATTAATAAAGATGTGAAAATAATTTTTAAAGCTCATCCGTATATGTCTAAAATCGAGCTAGTTAATTTAGAAAAAAATCCTAATGTAGTTATAGCTAATAAATATGAAATAAATGAATGGATGTTAGTGTCGGATGCTTTTATAACTGATTATTCTTCATCCATTTTTGATTTTGCATTATTAGAAAGACCTATAGCACATTATGTTCCCGATATAGATGACTATACGAAAAATCGCGGTTTGTATCAATCTATTGAAGAGATATCTGATGGAGCAATTCTTAGGGACGAAGAGAATTTGGTGCATTGGATAAATACAAGAAAAAGTAACGAACATTATAATACATCACGTATGGTTCATGTTAATTTTGACCATACAGAAAACGTTGCAAAAAAAATAGTTTCTCACTTTATATATAGCTAGAAAGAGGGTGAACTCATGTTAGGTTCTCCAATTGATAATGAAGATGCAGTAATTAGAACGGATTCACCAGTAAATTTTGATCTTACACACTTTTCGTTAAAAGGATCGAATCTAGAATTAGAGGGTTATGTATCAGTGACAGGAATCTATTCTTATTCAGAGGATAGAATAAGAAAAACGTTAATATTTGTTCCTGAAATAGATATAAAATCTTTCCGAGAAGAATATAGTAAGGATGAACAGTATCAAGATTTAACTGATAAAGAAATTATTGACATGCATATTGTTGAGATCCCGTTAGATAATTGTACATTTGAAGAAGTTACGAATCATGAAAATTCAAAAATTGAAGATAAAGAATCGTTGGGTGGTTTTAAACTATCTATCGACTTGGCAGTCATGTCAAATGGCAAGCCACTTGAAAAAGGCAAATACAATATTTATATCAAATTAGAACAGCTTTTAAATGAAAATGATGATGTTAAATATTTAAAAACAGTCCAATTATCAACGCTCAAAAACTTTTTGAATAATGGAATGATAACCACCCATCTTCATTATTATTCATCAACACTGATTATGAAATATAATTTGATAGCTTTGTTTGATGCAAAGCATAAAACACTAAAACTTGAAAACACTCTACTTCAATCCTTTAATCCCCAAGAATTATCGGAAGAGGAAGGAATGAAGGTAGAACATCGTTATGTTCAAGCAGTTAAAAGAAGATTTTTCAAGTTATTTTATATCTTATTTAGTATTTTACCAATAAATAAGAGGAAAGTCTCATTTGCTTCGGATAGTCGTACCGAACTAAACGGAAACCTGTATTTTGTTTATGAAGAACTTTACAAAAGAAATTTAGATTTAAAAATCAAGTTTATCTTTAATGAACGAATAGATAATACAAAAACATTCTCTAATCTTTTAAAAACTGCATTTCACTTTGCGACTTCTAAAATAATCTTATTAGACGATTTTTATCCTTTAATATATCCTTTAAATATTAGAAGAAATAGTGATCTCATTCAAGTATGGCATGCTGCAGGAGCATTTAAAACGTTTGGGTTTAGCAGAATTGGAAGACCGGGGGGACCTTCACCAAGATCAAGAAATCATCGTAATTATACAAAGGTGACGGTGAGCAGTGAAGGTGTGCGTGAACATTATGCAGAAGGATTTGGGGTAAAGGTTGATAAAGTTCATCCCACAGGTGTTCCACGATCAGACATATTTTTTGATGAAGAGTACAAGGCATATGTTAGAAAGACATTATATGACAAATATCCTTTCTTAAAGGAGAAGAAGGTTATATTATTCGCACCTACCTTTAGAGGAAATGGTCAATCATCGGCTCATTTTCCTTTCCATGTTTTAGATTTTAAAAAGCTTTATGAAGAATTAAAAGACGATTATGTATTTCTATTTAAAATTCATCCTTTTGTTAATAATAAACTTTCAATCCCTTATGAATATATCGACTTTTTCTACGATTTTAGTGATTTTAGAGAGATAAATGATCTACTTTTAGTTACAGATATCTTAATAACAGATTATTCATCTGTATGTTTTGAATATGCTCTATTAGATAAGCCTATGTTGTTCTTTGCATTTGATGTCGAAGATTATATTCGAACTCGAGATTTTTACTATAATTATTTTAACTTTATTCCAGGACCATTAGTAAAAACAACCGAAGAAATAATTAAAACCATCCAAAGTGAACAATTTGAGTTAGAAAAAATTAAACCATTCGTTCGTTATTTCTTTAATGGAACATTAGGGAAAGCATCACAGAATGTGGTAGACGAAGTAATTATCCCAAGTTTAGAATCGGAGTATGAAGAAGAAGAAGTATTAGACATTAAGTTGGAGCCTCCGAAGTCTAGAATTGAATTATTTGAGCGATCGTTGCATGAAGAAGATGAAGATAATGCTTAAGCTATCATATGAACAAAAACATTTTATATTTAAAACAAGGAGAGTTAACAATTGAGAAATATTTTAATCAGATCCGGTATATCGCCATTAGATACATTTGATGCTTCTTATATGATAAATAAAAATTCTATTGGAGGAAATGTAGGAAATTTAATTTATGCTTATAGTATATATCGTACTTTAATGACCGAAAATACAAATATCGTACCGGATTATTACAATACAGATCCTAACAGAGCTGACGAGATAAATGAAAAATACGATGCTTATGTCATTCCTTTAGCTGATGCATTTCGTCCTAATTTTATTCCTTTATTACGTCGTTATACAAAACTGATTAAAAAATTAAAAATTCCTGTTTACGTGATAGGTGTTGGATTACGCGCTCCGTTTGAACCTAAGCTTGATGAAGGATTTCCGTATGATGAAGACGTTAAAGACTTTGTGAGTGCTGTTTTAGAAAAGTCTGAGATAATTGGTCTTCGTGGGGAAATTACTTCTCAGTATCTGACAAAGTTGGGTTTCCGTGAAGGGGTTGACCATACCGTTATTGGTTGTCCATCTATGTATACGTTTGGCAGAAAGTTAAATATTAGAGAAACAAATATAACAAAAGAATCAATGGTCTGCGTTAATTCATCCATGACTTCACCAAAAAATGTGTTAGATTTTATTACGAGAAGTATGGGAGATTATCCAAATCATTACTTTATCCCTCAATGGTTAAAAGAAATGATTCTAGTCTATGCGGGTGCTCCTTCTCTTTCTGAAAAAGACGAGAACTATCCTGCAAAAATGTCAAGTCCTGCATATATGAATAATAGAGTCCGTTTCTTTTTAAACGCTCCAACTTGGATTGATTTTATGCGTCAGGCTGATTTAAGCTTTGGTGCAAGGCTACACGGTAATGTGACGGCTACTATTGCTGGAACTCCGAGTATCATTATTCCAAAGGACGCTAGAATGAGAGAACTTGCCGAATACCATAATCTAACAAGTGTTTGGTGGAATGATATTACAGATGAGACAAGGCTTGAAGATCTCGTTGAGAAAGTAGATTTTAAAGCACCTGAAAAAGTTCAAGCAAGAAACTTTGATAACTTTATTGATTTTCTAAATAAAAATAATTTGCCGCATGTTTATAAAGAAAATTTAAATCCAGCAGATATTCCATTGGATGATAAAATAAGTGAAGTAGAATTTAAGCAGCCTCTTGTTCCTGTCAGCGGATGTACAATGGAAGAAATGGTAGAAAGATGGGAGAAGTTCTATCCACTAGAGGATGAGAAGGCTACTCGAGTTAAAAAGAAATATAAAAAGGAAATTGCAAAAAAGAATAAACGAATCAAGTATCTTGAAGGAACTATAAATAGAAAGTCTGTTCGTTTAGCTTTAAAGACAGCAAATATGTTTAGAACAAAATAGGAATAAAAATTATCACCTTTGAAAATTCTGAATGGATTTCAAAGGTGATATTTATTTATAGTTAACTCATAGCTCTTTATAAATTGAAATTATCCTAAAAAATGAAAGGTGGGAGGATCTAAAATAAAAGTTGGTCTATTTAAATTTAAGTTTATTAGTAGTTGCTAAAGTTAGTCGTACGGATTTCCTGTTTAAAATTCCTCTTAAACGTTTTATTGTTTCCTCTTTTTTCATTAACTCTTTCTGTAATATTCCTTCTTTTTTTCTGAATTTTTTTTCAATAATTAACCGCCTTTCATCCTCCTCCATTTTAATCTCCTTAATTGTCTTATCCTTATTTCTTTTTATTCCTTTAATTTTGTTAGCTTTTTCACTATTCTCTTTCTCAAGTAATTGCTGAATTTTTTGCAAGCGTAGTAAAAGGTCAGAGTTGTTGCATCCTGTGACAGGTGTAAGAGGAGGTTGAAGTTCTAATTTTGAAATTTTCTCTTCTAAAGGAACAACATCTGATACCTGTTGCTCATTATATATATGTGATAAATTATTCTTGTTAAGAAACTTAATAAAATGTTCAAAGTTTCTAGTTTGTACTTTCTCTGGTGCCTTGAAATCACTTTTTTCGATAATGTCTTCAAGAAATGTATCCTCAGTAATATCGTTCCACCAAACCCTAGTTAAGTTATGGTGTTCGGCAAGTTCCCTCATTCGGGCATCCTTAGGAATAATGATGCTAGGAGTTCCGGCAATTGTAGCAGTGACATTTCCATGTAATCTTGCGCCAAAGCTCAAGTCTATTCTACGCATAAAGTCAATCCAAGTTGCTGCATTTAGGAAGAAACGAACTCGATTATTAGCATAAACTGGATGTGACATTTTTGCCGGATAGTTATCGGCTTTTTCATTGAGAGAAGGAGTACCTGAAAAAACTAGCTTCATTTCTTTTAACCATTGTGGGATAAAATAATGATTCGGAAATTCTTTCATTCCTCGTGTAATAAAGTCTAGGACGTTTTTGGGCGAAAGCATAGATGAATTAAAGCATATTAAAGAATCCTTAGTAATATTTGTATTACGGATTTCTAATGCTTTACCAAAGGTATACATAGATGGACAACCGATTACAGTATGATCAATTTCTTCACGAAAGCCTAATCTGTTTAAATATTGAGCTGTTATTTCTCCTCTAACTCCTATCATTGCGGACTTATCTAATACAGCATTTACAAAAGCTATTACATCTTTATCAAATGGAAAACCTTCTCCTAATTTGGGCTCAAAAGGTGCACGTAATCCTACACCAATTACTATAACAGGTATAGTCAACTTTTTAATTAGCTTCGTGTATTTGCGTAAATGTGGAATAAAGTTCTGTCTAAATGCGTCTGCTAAAGGAATAATATAATAATCATAAGTTTTATTAATTTTATCTGCATCTTGTTCGTTTATCCTATAATAGTCAGGCACAATATTTGTATTTTCTGTCATAAGGGTTCGGTAAACACTATACGCGTATATTAAGTTTCCTACATTACCACCAATTGAATTCTTAATTAACATGTATGCCGGATCAAATGTATCCAGTGGTGAAATTCCCGATCTAATAAGAATGTTTTTCACATTCATGCCCCCTTTTAAGACTTTATAAATTAATTAAATCTATTGTAACATTGATACTATTATATGGTATTAAAATAATTTTGCTAGAAGGTAAAAATATATTTTTTAATCTTTTCCCTATCAAACAAATTATATTCTAAATAATTAAGAATATTGTTCACCATTATTATCTGATCAAATATTCCTGGATAATTATACAATTTGGTAAGAGTAAAATACTATGAAATTGATTTTTGTCTACGAGTCTTTTACCCTTTCATCCCAAGCGATAATCAGACCTAAAGAACCATGGTTATTGTAATGCATATATAGTATTATGGTGATGATTTGAAAAGGGGAGTGCAAGATGGGAAAGGTATCAATAATTATTCCAGTTTTTAATACGGAAGAATATGTTGAAGATTGTATAAATTCGGCATTGAAACAGACTTATAACAATACAGAGATAATAGTAGTTAATGATGGAAGTAATATAGTCTGTACGAGTTTACTACATGCATTAAAAAAGAGAGATGAAAGAATTCAACTATATCATTTACCGAAACATAGAGGCGTAGGATTTGCGCGAAATTTTGGAGTTCAACAAGCGACTGGTGACTACATTTACTTTTTAGACAGTGATGATTATATACCTTCCGAGACTATTGAACTATTAGTGAGTAATATAGGGAATCATCAGATAATTAAAGGGGAAATAAAAATAACGGACTTAAGTAGCAGTTTTTCCATTACGTTTCGAGGCTTGTTTAAGCCAAAAGCATATATGGAAGATCGATTTCAATTAATTAACAATAACTCGGTTTTGAATATTTTATTTAACAGAGAATTGATTGTAAATCAACGTATAAAATTTGCTAACGATTTGAACAGCTATACGGATTTACAATTTTCATTTAAGGCATTTGAAAAAGTTAGTAATGTACTATATTTAGAGGAAGCGATCTATTTTCATAGAGAGCGGAATGACTCACGTTCCAATCCATCAATTAGCCAGACGGATTCACGTGAGAGGATTGAAGAGTTTCTGTTAGCTTATACTGATTTAAAGTTTGACTTGGTTGAAGAGGAAGCACATCATGGATTGGATCGAAACTTGTTAGAGTTTTATCAGAATGAAATTATCGGTTATTTTTATGATAATGATAATATTAATGCCATTTTCCCTGCTTTATATAAAGCAATGTTACTATTGGATAAGCAAGTTCTTGAACGCTATGATAGGACATTAAATAAAGAGATTCAGATCATTGTAAGCGGCAATATGTATAAATTTAAGGATCATTCGAAGCGCCATCATTTATTAAGAGATATTCGCGAAGGGGAAAGAAAAGATCGAAAGCGATTAATATATCGGACGATTTTCACGAAGTCTCCAATAAATGAATAACTTTCTGAGAAATTGTTACGAAAAAAGTATACAAGCTTATTCGGGTGAAGCGGACGGCAGTATTAATGGAACTACTTATTATAAGCCGCAACGATTAGAAAACAGATATAAGTTTATCTCTTGAAGATGGCGAACCAAATAGAGGCTATTAATTTTCGGTTATATATAAAGAATAGTAAGACACTGCCTACAATGCTGACGGCTAATGTGAAATTTTGTGCATAGAACGGTATAAATAAGGCGATGAACATAAGAGAAAATAGAATTAAAAAATCCCATTTATTAAAAGTAATGGTGAATAGTTCTTTTGCGACTCGGACCCGAATGATCCAAGTTAAGAAGAAGGCAATTAAAGTTGAAATAGCGACGGCATACAGACCCAGATAGTGAATTAATAATATATTCAATACTAAATTAACGACTGCTCCTACTATTGAGGTAGATAAAATGGCAGTCGTTTTTTTGGCTCCATGAAATCCAGCGGACCAAAATAATGCCAGTGAGTGAAAAAGTGTTGCAACCAGAACGAATCCACTATATTTCCATGCTTCAAAAAATTCATTCCCTATAAAAATACGAATAGCCGGTTTTGCAACTAAGATTAAACATATAACAGAAGTTGCCATAAGCCGAAAATAGTATTCATATGTTTTTGAAAAAAATGAATCTTTATCCTTAGCTTGAAATGAAAGGATAGCACTGTCCTTCCAAGCTAAAGAAAAGACTGAGTTGATGATTAAGAGAACTGCAGGGATCTTAATCGCAATCGCGTAAATTCCATTTGCAGAAACGCCTAAAAAAGTCGCAATGATCCATCTATCTGCCATCGTCATGACCCACCAGCTTGCTGCAGCTGGAATGATTGGTATCGCGTATGCCATATAGTCCTTAAGCAACTTACTGGAAACACTGCTGGTAAGGAGATATTGCAAAAAAATCATGCGATAGCAAGCGAGAATAATGATACATATACCCGCGATACTATGTGCATAAAATAGAGCCTCGATACCTAGTTTGAAATAGAGGATAAAAAGTAAATTTAAACTTATTACGATGAATGTCTGAATAATTCCTAATGACGCAAATAATCGATTATGTCCTAGACCGCGCGCACATTGTTGCACAAAACTACTAAAAATCATCACATTAAGCAATAAGAGAGCTTCCCATTTATAAGAAAAATTACTAATGTAAAATACCAAGATTGCAAGCAAATTAAACAGAAGTGAATGCCGTAAAACTTGAAAAAACCCGGTCGATATGATTGTTTGCTTTGAATAATTTGTTTGCTTATCAAGAAGCCAACGATAGGTAGCAGCTGTTAGTTCAAATGTAATAAATGGGATGAGTAAAGTAATCGTTGTAATAGCTAAATCCCATGTTCCAAAATCTTTTGGAGTAAAATATCGGGTATATAACGGCAGCATGAGAAAGGTTAATGTAGATGACCCGAAATTGGCAATTCCGTATAGGATTGTGTCGTTTAATAATTTCTCTTTCTTATTCATCATACAAACCCTCAACATTAATTTAAAAATTGATCGAGCATGTCAAACTGCTTGTCTGCACTTTGGATAAAATTGTGGATATCTATTGGTTCTTGATGAAATGTTTCTGTTACTTGTGACGGAGAAACGCAATCGATGTTTTGTACCGTCGAATACAAATTCGGAAACTCTATATCTTCTAACACCGTCTTCATTTTTTCACTATAAATAATTGGAAACACCGGCTTATGAAAGACCAATCCAAGAATCATTGCGTGAAATCGTGTCGCAATGATGGCAGATGATTCACTAATTAATTCAATAGCGGACGGCAAATGAGTTGTATACTGGTACGTTTGAATCTGATGATGCCATTGTTTCGGGATGATTGAGAGAATCGTATCAATAGCGAGATCATCTTTCTCCTCTTTGCAAAATCCCATGAGAATAACGTTGTATCCTTCTTTGATTGATTGGATTATTATCGTAGCTATTGCATGAAAGTATAGGTTATCGAATGATTTTAAATTGTTTCGGACGGACGGATAAATGACAGAAATAACAAGTTGATTTTTCTCTTCAACCTTGTATGTAGCATTTGAAAATTGAAAAACAATATCTGCAGCCTGTCGAATATTTTGAAAATCAGAAAAAAGTGCTTTTGAATAGTTGTCTCTAAAGCAGATATCTGTTATTCCTTGAAATAATGTTTTATACGTATTTAAAAACTCCTGGCTGTGGTAAGGTCCGAAATTTGCCCCCAATACGAAAAATGATGAATGACAATGTTTCATAGAATCAAAGTTCCGAGCTTCTGCTTTCCAATTGTCTTGTTCCATGAAGAGTGATCCTCCAATATAAATACCAATTTCACAGTCCCTGGCAATTTGTTCACGGATAACATACTCCTTTTGATATGGTTTTAAAGTAGTATGCACCAATTTATTTAAAAAACGATCATTTGGTACAATATGTAAGTTATGAAGATATGAAAAAGTTTGTTGGTATGTTTTTGGAGCATAACAAATAAATTTTGTATTTGGATATCTAGTGCACAATATATGTATGAAAAGGTCATCTCCTAAGTTATTTGCAGTATACGCATAGAGCATTACTTTTTTGATTCCTCTCACCTCGCATTTAAACGCTTCAGCATCCTAAAAACGCTTTTAAATGTATGACGTAAGTATTCTTTTGTTCTCATGAAGAAGTAAATATTTTCGTATGATTTTTTTCGGATAAGATAGCTAATAATTTTCGCTTGTCGACTATCAGTAAAATAAGGAAGTTGCTCTTGAATGATTGGATAATCCAACATTACATACAATTGCTTTTTTTGTTCTTCTTTATCGTATGGACTGTCTCGGTGAAATAGATTAGTCATAGAGTTAATAAGAGCATTTGAATAAATTGTTTCTAAATATAAGTGGTTTTCTGCTGTTAAGCTGTTATTCTCGGATAAAAATGCTTTTATTTTTTGATAGAGTTCTCTATTTATTTTATACATATCAGGAGTATAGGTATTTGTAAGAGAATCTTGATTTTGCTGATACATATAAAAGGATTCTTCAATAACATATACAGAGGAACAATGCTGTAAAAATGTTAAGTTAAAGAGCAAGTCTTCACCAAGTGAATAAGATTCCGGAAAACGGATGTGTTTTTCTTTAATATTTTTAAGGCGATACATCTTATTACATGGAGACGGTAAAATTATCTCTTTATAAAGTTGACCAACATAGTTTAAAAAAGTTTCCTGATCAAAGTATCCGTTAATTGAAGGAAGAAACGTATTGTTTATTGTTTCATATCCACAAATAGCAAGGTCGGCACGAGTGTTTTCCAATGAAGATACAAGATTCTCAATCATTGTTTGTTTAATTTGATCATCTGCATCGACAAATTGAATATATGTCCCATTTGCTATTTCGATTCCTCGATTTCGAGCGGCTGCCGGGCCGCGATTCTCTTGGTTAACAACAATGATACGAGCATCTTTTACTTTTAGTTCTTCACAAATCTCGTCGCTCCCATCTGTTGAACCGTCATTAACTAAAATGATTTCTATATTTTTATATGATTGGTTTTGTATACTGGTTAAACAGGTTTCTAAGTACTTTTTTGCGTTATAAATTGGTACAACGACGGAAACTTTCTTACTCATTTTGATTCAACCTCGATTTTCCCTCTATTCCGGCTATATAAATTAGAATACCTATATATGTCATTACTGAAGGTGCGAATAAAACATGACCTGCTACAAAGGAAATGCCTGCACAAAGTCCAATTGTTAGCAATAGTAGTATATAAGAAATAGACCGTTTATATGTAAGAATCTGGTTAAGTAAAAAAGGAAGAGGGAGTAATAATAGTATTGTTCCAATTACTCCGTAGCTGAAAAACAAATCATAAAAGTCCATTTCAATCATTTTCGGATGTGTTTTATAATCCCCTGCATATCCTAACCCAAAGATTTTTCGAATGAATGAAGCATTGAGATAATTTTCTTTTGTTTCGTTTAAATAAACATCTCTTGAACTCAATAATTGAGTGATTTTCTCTTCTTGTTTGATTTCCTCTGTTTGTTCAGGTGGATCTACGTAAGTAAACTTATTCGTCATAACTGGCGAAAAGGGTAAAACAAAAAGCCATAATACGATCACTATCCAAAAAGGTAAATTGCTTTTTAGTTGTTTAGTGTAAAATATAGAGATGATATACATCGTAATAATGATTACTCCGCCATAAAATGCTGCCTTTGTTCCTATCATTGGTAATACGGACAAAAGAGCAGTTAATACAAGGATCGTTAAAGGAGATTTTTCATAATGATAGTGAATAATCGATAGAGTAAGTAAAATAATAACAATTACACTTAGTTCGTTTGCCGAATGAAACCATCCAGAAAAGCCTGTTTTTACATATGAATAACTTTTAATATTAGTATTTGTCAGTATGGCTATCCAAAAAGATGCTCCAATAATTATAGAAGCATATCCAGATGCTCTTAAAAGAACGTCTTTATTAATAAACTTCTTTCTTTTAAGCAGAAGTAGCACGGTGAAAATAATAACGAGAAAATAGGCTGTTTTAATACTAAAATTGATTTCACTCGTAAGTAAAAAGGGTTGTTTAATTAAATAATTAATGATAAATGTTAACATTATGCATAAAAAAGGCAGTAGAAAAATAATTGTATAAATAAATTTTTTAGAAATTAAGTAGTTAAAAATGTACATAAATAAAAAGAACATGAAGCCTGTTCTTATAAGTGCACCTACTGAAAGTGGAACATGTTCAGTTAGAGATGTAAGGATATCTATTATAGGTAGTGCCACAATCAAAGTAAAAATCAATTTCTCTTTTTTCTCCATATCATCCTCGCCTGTCATTTAAAACTGTAAAAAATAGTATCGTCCATTTAAAGTTGATTTATTCAATGAGTAAGAGCTAAATTATAATCTCTCTCTTAATTGGTTATATTGATGAACAATATAAATTCCGATTGGGAGAGAAGAATATGAGAATTTTGTATTTAAATGCTGGAAACGAAACAGGAGGGGGGATGTTTCATATTTTGCATATGTTAACAAAATTTAAAGAAGACTCCACGGTTGATTGTGTATTAGGTGTGATGGAAAAGAAAGAACTTTATAAGAGGGCAATAGCTGGAAATATTTCTACTATCCATTTTGACCATACATCAAAATGGAGTATCCCTTTACTGCAAAAAATGATTCGTTTTATTAAAATAAATAAAATTACTCATGTTCACACACATGGTCCACGAGCGAATGTTTATATGAATATGATTAAGAAAAAAGTAAATATACCTTGGATTGTTACCGTCCATAGTGATCCTTTTATCGATTTTCAAGATCAGGGTATATACGGAAAACTATTAACTAAAGTACATATTCAAGCCATTAAAAATGCGGATAAAGTTATTTCTGTCAGTAACGCGATCATTTCAGATCTTTTAAATGCTGGAATCAATGAAGAAAAAATTGCTATCATTCATAATGGTATTGAATTTATGGAAGAAATAAGTACGGAGATCATGCCGGAGATTCCCGCAAATATACGTGCTGAATTAGGGTTTTCAGAGGAAGACTTTTTGTTTATTAAAGTAGCCCGTTTAGAAAGTGTAAAAGGACATAGTTTAGCTTTAAGAGCTTTTGCTCAATTATTAGATCAGATGAAGGGAAGGTTTCATCTCTTATTAATTGGAGATGGAACGATGAGGGAATCACTTGAGCAATTTGCTAAAGACTTAAACATTCAAAAAAATGTTCATTTTCTTGGGGAAAAGCAAGACATTGATCGCTATTATGAAGCTGCTGATGTTACATTACTTACATCGATTAGTGAAAGTTTTCCTTATGTATTGTTGGAATCGGCTCGTGCAAAAACTCCGATTATTTCTACCAATGTAGGAGATGTAGAAAAGTTACTATACAAAGATGAATTAGGTTGGAAAGTCGCTACTTGTGATGTAGATGGATTGGTGGAAGCAATGAAGGAAGCTGTTTATTTGCATTCAGAAGGACTTAAGATGATGGGAAAAAGATTGTATTCTTATGCATCTCATAATTTTTCATTAGATAAATGTGCCAATGAGGTTTATAATGTTTATAAAGCATGTAACAAGTAAGTGCTAATTTTTAGAATTACATCGAGAATGTTTATTCCTGTTAAGGAGAACGAATATTCATTATAAATCAATGCATATTTTCAGAACTTTTTTAGAAACTAAGTTTGAGGGATAAAATTAGAGGTGCCTTATGCTAAAATTAATATATTTATCAATCTTTTGTATGGTTTGTTCGTTTCTTATTACGCCTTTGATTATAAAATTATCTAAAAAATTTAATGCCGTAGACAAGCCAAATCAACGAAAAGTTCATGTTGGAGCTATGCCTACATTAGGTGGATTAGCTATCTTTTTTAGCTTCATTGTCGGGTTATTATTGATTCAACCTCAAAGTCCATACCATCTAGCAATTGTAATTGGTGCTTCAATCATTATTTTACTTGGCTTTTTCGATGATCTGTATCAATTAACTGCAAAGGCAAAATTTATTTTTCAAATTGCAGCAGCTTGTATTGTTGTCTTTTATGGTGGCTTGCAGGTGGAATTTATAAATTTGCCGTTCGGAGGGCAGATTGAATTTGGTTGGTTTAGTGCGGTTGTGACAATTTTTTGGATCGTTGGGATCACAAATGCGATTAACTTGATTGATGGACTAGATGGGCTTGCTGCAGGTGTTTCAGCAATTGCTTTGTTCACGATTTCAATCATGGCCATCCTCATGGGGAATGTGTATGTATTAAGCATTGCGATTATTTTATTTTGGAGTATTCTTGGGTTTTTACCATTTAATTTTTCACCTGCAAAAATATTTATGGGTGATACAGGGGCACTTTTTTTAGGATTTATGATTTCAATATTGTCGCTGCTCGGCTTTAAAAATATTACATTTATTTCTTTCATTATTCCTATCTTTATTCTTGCCGTTCCTATTTTTGATACAGTGGTAGCTATTGTTCGGCGGCTTGTTCAAGGAAGATCCATTTCAAGTCCCGATAGTTCTCACTTACATCATCGGCTTGTAAAATTAGGGATGACTCATAAACAAACGGTTTGGTTTATGTATTTATTGAGTGGAATGTTTGGATTTGCCGCAATACTATTATCCATGTCTACAATCTGGGGAACAGTCTTAATTGGTGCAATTTCACTTATAGTAATTCAAGTATTGATTGAAGTGTTGGAATTAATCGATAGTAAATTTAAGCCGTTGACTAACTTCGTTAAAAGGGTAAGAGGGTAGAACTGCGGCGACAAAAAAAGTAACTGCATCAAGAATAGGTGCAGTTACTTTTTTTAATTTAATATGTTGACTGTGCTTCTTCACTACTGCTGCTAGTTTCATCATCTTCTTCAGCAAAGTCATAACCGTAGTCTGTTATGGGTAGTTCTAAATGATCTTCTAATGTGTTAATTGTTTGAGCAAGTGAACGATCATCCAATTGCCAGTAGTAAATAGATCCCGGTTTATAGTCTTCGCCTTCGATATTAAGTGCTTCTATATCCAAATCTGTGCCATTTGTTAAGTATCCAAAGAAACTTTTCATTTCAGAAAATGTCATATTTGTTTTCAAATTTGCGCCTATTGCTTCAATTACATCATCATATTTTAAAATAGATTTTACGGATAATGTACGTTCAGCTAAAGCTTTCATAATTTCCTGTTGTCGTTTTCCTCGTTCTACATCACTATCTTTCTTTCTTGTACGTGCAAGAGCTAATGCTTCTTCTCCGTCCAACTTTTGAACTCCAGGGTATAAATGAATCGCGTTTGCCTTATCCTTAGAATCCTGTTCACTAAATTCATACGGAACATCCATTGTAATGCCATCAACTGCGTCAACTACATCCATGAATGCTTCAAAGTTTACTCGGACGTAATAATCGATGGGAATATTGAGCAAATTTTCTACTGTTTCAATCGTTGATCGGGGACCTCCATAAGCATGAGCATGGTTGATCTTTGTTTCATAACCTACTTCTGGAACATACACGTATGAATCTCTTGGAATACTGACTAATTTGATGCTTTTATCATCCTTATTTAATGTAGCTACCATAAGAGCATCGGTTCTTGCGGCATCATCAGAGCCGCGTTTTTCACTTGAATCAATCCCCATTAATAAAATAGATACATTATCGAATTTAGGATCCACATATTCTTCTCGTAAATCTGATTTATCCCGATTAATATCGTCATGTGAATCTGAAATAGCACTATCAGCTTTTGAGTATAAATGCATGAAATATGATCCTACAGCTATAATAACAATTAAAAATGGAATTAATATTTTGAATCTTCTTTTGAGAGTGCGCTTTTTCTTTTGAGCGATTCTCGAATTACTTTTAGTCATATTAGATCTCCTTCTTCCTTTTAAAAAGGATAGTTAGACATTATATTAATATTATAAAAAGCGGTAATGTGTTTTATTACAATTAGAAAAAAATGTTGTTCAATGATAATATTTATTATAATGACGAATAAACTCAATCTCTACATATTTTACTATTTTTTTGTCAATTCGTAAATAAAAATAGGTGAAAAGACAAAGATTGTTCGGTAGATGTTTGTATATTGAAGGGTAGGAATAAACTGGTGGCAAATAATGAGCGAGTACAAATAATGGATATTCCATTTGTAAATAATACGAAAGATTTATTCATAGAAAAAGAAATTAAAGAACATGTACAATTACAAAAGAAATGCTTTATTGTTACAGCAAATCCTGAAATTGTTATGGAAACAAGACGGAATAAAACATATAAAGCGATCGTACAATCTGCTGATTATGTTGTGCCTGATGGAGTGGGTATCATCCTTGCCGCTAAACATCGAAAAAACCCTTTAAAAGAACGGATAGCTGGATTTGACTTAATGAAGGATATGTTAGATCTCGCAAATGAGTCTGGTGCAAAATGTTTTTTTCTAGGTGCTTCTGAAGAGGTAAATGAGGAGGCAGTAAAAAATATTTGTACAGATTTTCCCAAACTAAAAGTAGCGGGTAGATATCACGGCTACTTTGACATCAATGATCCGGCGATTACTGAGCTCGTGCTCAAATCGGAACCTGATTTTATATTTGTTGCTTTAGGATTTCCGAAGCAAGAAGAATGGATCCATAAAAATTATCATCTGTTTTCAAAAGGAATTTTTATGGGAGTAGGTGGCAGTCTGGACGTGTTTGCAGGAAAAGTAAAGCGTGCTCCTGATTTTTGGATTAAATTAAATTTAGAGTGGTTGTACCGAATAATAAAACAGCCAGTTCGTTGGAAGCGAGTGCTACCTATTTTTAAATTTATGTGGCTTGTTTATACAAAAAGGACTTAGAACACGTTTGTAGTTTTTAATATTATTAAAGTAAAGAAGCTGGGATATAAAAAGTAACTGATTGCGCGACTTTCGTCTTGACTCGCGCAACTTTTATGCCAATTGCGCGACATTCACCTTAACATGCGCAACTTTTAGGCCGATTGTGCGACATTGACCTTAATTTGCTCAACTTTTACGCTAATTGCGCAACATTCACCTTAACATGAGCAACTTTTAGGCCGATTGCGCAACATTCACCTTAACATGCGCAACTTTTAGGCCGATTGCGCGACATTGATCTTAACATGCGCAACTTTTAGGCCGATTGCGCGACATTGATCTTAACATGCGCAACTTTTACGTCGATTGCGCGACATTCACCTTAACATGCGCAACTTTTAGGCCGATTGCGCGACATTGATCTTAACATGCTCAACTTTTAGGTCGATTGCGCGACATTCACCTTAATTTGCGCAACTTTTACGCCGATTGTGCAACATTCACCTTAACTTGTGCGACTTTTAATTTAAAGTTCCAGTTTCCTTTTTTGTTCAGGGTCAAATATTCCTAATTCACGAAATAGTTTCTCATTATCTACTCTCCAAGGATCTATAGGTGAAAGTCGAACTATAGAAATTTTTCCTACAAAACTTTCTAAATGATTATCTTTACTTACCCAATCCAACTTTATTTCAAATTCATGGAAAAATGGGAGTTCACTAACGACGTTTATGTCAGTTAATCTAATATTTTTTATTTCCTCATTAACTTTACTCCAATCCATTTGTTTAGTTGAAATATTTTTCATTATGTCTGCATCTTGCTGTTTAATTCCAGTGACAAACGCTTTCACAATATCTACTGGCTTACCAAGATTAATAAAATCTTCAAGTTTACCGGCAGCTTTATAAATCATTAATTTGTGTGACAAATCCATTTTACCTGTCAAATGAGTCGTACTTCCATAAAAGTGAACACAGAAATGCCCCGGGAAATTATTGTTTAAGGCTCCTGCACCGTGTGGCATACCATGCATAGATGCTGCAATCCAACGGGCATTTGAGATGACTATAATGGCCTTTCTTTTCCAATCCCATTTTCCGTTATATATTTCTTTCATGATTTTTGTATCATTGTCGGTAATTGGTTGGACATCAGCATGTCTGCTTCCCGCTCTTCGCTGAACTTTGAATTTCTTTCCTGTTTCCACATCCATAATTGTGAAAAAACTCCTATTTGGGATTAATTCATTTACTGTTTCCCATGGTAACATTTCGATGGAATAGCCAAATTCCTCTATACTCTTTGAATTTGGAAAGGATGTAATGACAACAGTTAACAATATCCCTTGAATGAATTGATGCATTTTTCTCACACTCGATTAAAGTTTTTTTATTACAAAGAGATGCTGAATTGGCACATAAAAATAGACATTTCAATAATTTTGTCATTCTAGTAGCCGCCAACGGGTCGAAATTATTTCGTTTTAAATCCAGCTGTTTTATTACTTTTTATCAATTTCCTCTTACAAAATGTTGTGTTTATTATAAAAGTGGTTAAATGTATGATTGCCTAGTTCATGACCTTCATTATCCTTCCGCTTAACAAAATCATGATACTTTAATACATGGGCACCCATTAAAAAAGGTTGCCTTTGAATCATGTTTTTAAAACGTTTAAAATTTGTGGTTTAAAGACCAGATGGTGTCCATCATCAAAGGTAAATGCGAAATTTTTTTTGTTAATGTTAACTTTCCAAAAAGATTTACCAGTCTTTTCATATTCTTCTCTATTTTTAATAGAACCCAATGATTGTTGGTGGATAACAAATGAAAAGTATTAAAAAAACAAAAATTATCCTACGCATTATTTATCTACTTTTAAGTTGGCATGATTCAGGAAAAAAGATAAGTGCAAACATCAACACTTATCATGAGGAAGGTAATTATTTTGTATATTCTTTTTCTGTTCCGTCTTCAAACCGTACTTTTAACTTCAAACTTTTATAATCAGGATTTAAATCGAATTCTTTAGTCACTTCTTCAATTATTTTATTAGTATCTGTATTTTGATCAAAAGTTAACTTTTCTAGTTTATCCTTTAGTTTATCGTATGCTTCTTTCCCTTCTATTTCCTCGTTAATATTTTCGTCTTTAAATTCTGCCTCTAAATAATCATCTTCTTCTTTTTCAAATTCAGCTTTATATTCTTTGTCGTTTTCGTATATGACTTTTAATTTAAATTTATGAAAGGTAAATGGAACGGTTTCATTATCTAATTTAAATTTTTCTTCGTCATATTCGTCTTTAGTTTCGTTGTTATTAGTATTGGAATCACTTGTTTCCTTACGATCGTCTTTCGTTTTATCCTCAACTGTATTTTTGACATTTTCTGCTTTGTTTTCAGCTGCATTTTTGACATTCTCCGTTTTATCTTCAGCCTTATCAGCTTTCTCCTTTGCTGTATTACACCCTTGCAGGATGGATACAGACATAACAATTAGTAAAATGAATCTTACGTATTTCATAATGCTCCTCCTCTTTCTGATCGATATAAACCGTAGCGAAAGTATTTTAAAAGTTTTCTCATGGTCCTATTTTCTATAAAAGAAGTAAAATTATTCGTTTTTACAATTTATTTTTATTAATGACAAAAAATAGGGATGGATTAGTACTGCCTTTTTGATTCAGAAGTTACAAAGCGTATGGATCATGGTAACGGGAAAAGCGGAACCTTCAAACAAGGATCGACGATTTTATTTGATATTTATCACACCTTTTCTTTCTGACTAACGATTGTAGGGTTGAAAGCGAGGTGATGAGGAATGGCAGTAAGCAGGATTATTCGTTCCCAATTGCGTCTTGCCTTAGATAATGGAGTTCATCCAACATCAGGCAATGTCATTATTAAAGTAAAATCGTTTAACAACGTGAAGACGGACGCAACAGCAGATCAATTGTACGATGTAGCCCATGCATTGGCAGAGTTACAGACATTGCCACTTTATGGAGTTGAGCGTTCAGACAGCTCAGAAATCTCCCAGTTTTAAGGCAGAGGTGAAATCAATTAAACAGGAAGGAGGATAAAGATGAAGAGATTAGAACTTATTTTTGAAAACGAGGAAGGAAAGTCAGTTACGTATACACTTGACAGTCCGGTTGATCCAGCTGACCCTGAAGCGGTAAATGCAGCTATGGATGAAGTGATTTCACAAAATTGCTTCGGCTCAACTGGAGGAGATCTTGTTGCGAAAAAGGGAGCTAGAATTGTTGAGCGTAAGGTAACAGATATTGATATTGGAATTGAGGGATAAGCAGACATTAGAAAAGTATATCTTCTAATGGGGAGCTAGGAAACTCAATATGTTTGAATAAAACAGACCAGGGTCACGATCACTCTGGTCTGTTTTTAATAAAGTGAGGAGGAACTAATATGGAAACATGGGTGACATTTATAACAGAACTCAGTTTTCCTATTGCGATTACATTTTATTTACTACATCGTATTGAAGGAAAACTTGATGTGCTGAATGAATCAATCCGTTTGTTACCAGAGAAGATGAAATAGAAAAAACGTCTGCTCGTTCGACCCCGTTTTCGTGCGAATAAACATTTGCGTACTCGGGGTCTTTTCATGCCCAAATCCTTGTCAGTCCAGAATTTCTTCTGTTTTCTTTTCAACCTTCTTGTAAAACTTTTCTAAAAAAGATGTAGTTATGTTTGCAAAATTTCCTTCACTATTTAGCAGAATGGACTATATCCATAAAAAAAATGACACCATCATTAGTAATAGTATTGTCTTTTGGTCTGAATATTTACGTGATCTAGCATAAAAAAAGGCGATAAATTAATTCGAGCTGAAAACAAACTTTCAAGGGAAAAGATTTTAATGGTAAAATAGGTAATACAAAGAACTTGTAACGGGTTAAATGATTGAATAATTATAATGTGATTGGAGGAATGGATTATATGGGGGAAAATTCGGAGTTGAAAAAAGTTGTAGATTTTTTTGTTCAAGGTGAGTATTACTGTAGTCGCCAACCTGGTTCCAAAGTAAATGAATACGAATCTATAAAACATCTTGCTTTTGGTAAAAATGTTGCTGGCAGAACTGATGAATTTATCGTTTATAATTCAAATCCCGCTCACGTTATGTATACCATAAATAAACTAGACATAAAAAAAGACTATTGGATTACTGTATTATCTGATAAAGAACCAAATAATTATGTAGCTGAGGGATATACCATCAAAAGTACAGAGTTTCTTATGATTTTAAATTTGGATAACTGGTCTGTTGAAACAGAAAACAAGACCATCAAATGCGTGAAAACGGAGGAAGAATCACAACGTATCAATCACTTTTTCAATAAGCCTGTAATCGATCTTAAAAGATTAAATGATCCAAATCTGTATTTTTACGTGATTGAGGAAAACGGTCATCCCACATCTCATGGAAGCTATGCACTACTGGATAAAACCGTGTTTTTAGATAATGTATTTACTTCGAAGGTACATAGGGGTAAAGGAATGGCCAAAGCACTTTGCGGAAAAATGCTTATTGATGCCAAACAGGAAGGCGCTGTTCAGAGTGTACTTATTTCTAGTCTGATGGGGCATCCTTTATATCTAAAAATGGGTTATCAGGATGTATCAAAAATGTGGGTGCTTGAAAAAAATTAAATAATTGAGCTCGGTTGTTTAAAGGTCATTGTGGAACATTAATGGTTTAGGGGAATATTTCTGATTGGAGTTTGTGTAATGCATATAAAAACAAAAAGGTTATTGATCCGAGAATTTGAATTGAAAGATTGGCAAGCTGTATATGAGTATACGTCAGATATTAATGTTATGAAGTATATACCTGAAGGGATTTTTACTGAAGAAGATGCAAAAGAGTTTGTAAATAAAAACACAGGTGATAATGCTGATAAATTTCCTGTAGTATTACTAGATGAAGATATTGTTATCGGGCATATTATTTTTGAAAAATATTTTGGTGAGCATACCTATGAGATTGGATGGGTTTTTAACTCAAAATACCAAAATAGAGGATATGCTTCTGAAGCAGCAAAGGCCCTCTTGGAATATGGTTTTAAAGAAATGAACTTACATAGGATTATAGCTAATTGTCAGCCTGAGAATATTCCATCATACCGAGTTATGGAGAAGATTGGAATGAGGAGAGAAGGCTTTTTTAAAAAATGTATTCCAAAAGATAATGAATGGTGGGATGAATATTATTACGCTATTTTAGAAGAGGAGTTCAAATGAACTTTAAAGAATTTTTCAGATATTTGTCTTTAGACAAAAGGGTTTAATTTATTGAGTCATTTGCAAAACAAGGAGTGAATAAAATGCCAACTTGTCAGAACTGCCACAATAAATGGAGTTGGAAACAAACCTTTAAGGGGTCTTTTACATTAGGTGGTGGAATGACCTGTCCTTATTGTAAAGAAAAACAATATCTAACTGCTCGCATGAGGAAAAGAAGTACTTTAATTCCTTTTGTAATAGTCGCCATAATAATGCTGGGTAATCTTTTCTTGGGTCCTTCATATGTATCCATATTTGCACTTTTAGTCTTGCTTCCATCAGTTTTTATAATTAATCCTTTTTTTGTTGAACTGTCAAATGAAGAAGAACCTCTTTTTTAGGCATTCTTTCAGGAAACGGGTGCAATTGTTTAATAAGGGATTGCACCCTTTATCGCATATAAGGATATAGTTGGTATAGTCTTCTTCTCACTAGGTGGAAATCTTGTTGCGATAAATTGACCTTGAATCGTTGAGGGTAAAGATAATGAAAGGTGGAAATATGAAGTATTTCGATTTTGTAATGGGTGTTTTTCAGTTTCTTTCATTGTGGTTAGTTTGTTTGATTTTTATTAGAATGATACATAGATACGGACAGAAGTATACTTCGGAAAAAACTTGGAAAAAAGATATTATAATTTCGCTAATTCAATGTATTGTAATTATATTTACTTTAGTTCTACTTAGTAGATTTATGCAAAGTTAAAAGCTGATTCTTTGGCATTCATCAACTTTCAGGAGAACTGAGGTAGAAAGTAACCTATAAAAAATGGGGTGTTAAAATGAAATTGTTACTTTGGTTAGCGGTTGGTTTTATCGTAGTAGGATTTTTTGTCCTTATTTCAATGAAAAAAAGCATGGAGGCAAGAGTTGCTTTAGCAATAGAAAACAAGGACAGTATGGAAGGCAAACAGACATCAACTAAACTCGTTATTTGGTGGATAGTAGGAGCGACGGTGTGGGGATTAGTAAGTATGTTTTTAGTCGTGTGGTCTTTTTATATTTATGTGTAAATGATGGGTGCAATGGAGATTGACTGGGGTAAATAATTCATTTTTGCGATACTCCATATTTAAGCAATCGGGCGCGATTGTGTAACAAAAAAGATACAAAAGATATGAGAGCCCCCCCCCGCTTTCTAGCGAAAGGATCTTAATGGTAAAATAGGGGGTGAAGAACTAGTATTCAACAAATGGTTTCTTTTCAGGCAGGATACTTTTTAGGTACCCTAAATAGTATCAGGAAGTAGGGAGAAAATGAAAAAATACGATATTATATTTTTTGATGTAGATGATACACTTTTTGATTTTACTAAGTCGGAGCAAGAGGCTTTTAATAAAGTCTTTGATAAATATAATTTATTAAATAGCTTGAAGCTGTACGAAAAAAGTTACCAAGAAATTAGTAAAGTTTTATGGAGAGATTTAGAAGATGGAAAAATGAGCCTTGTTGCACTAGGGTCAGAGAGATTTAGGAGATTATTTTTAGAACATGAACTTGATATTGACGCAGTTGTATTCAATCAAGATTATTTAAAATTTCTTGGAGTACAAACGCATCTCGTCAAAGAAGCTGAAAAAGTCATTCGTGATCTCTCGCATAAACGTTTAGCAATTATTACGAATGGTTACACAGATGTACAAAAATCAAGAATTAACAAATCTCCATTGGAAGGCGCATTTGAACATATAATTATCTCTGAATCTACTGGATTCCAAAAACCACAGACAGAAATTTTTGATTATGCTTTTAATAAGCTGCAGATTACAGATAAAGACAATGTACTTATGGTCGGTGACTCATTGACTTCCGATATTCAAGGTGGGGTTAACTATGGTATTGATACTTGTTGGTTCAATCCTAAGTACAAGGAAAACAATACCTCTCTAAAACCTACTTACGAAATAAATAAATTAGAGAGCCTGTTAGAGATCATAAAATAAGTGCTTTAAGACTAGTCTTTGTTAGCCCTTCATCAAAATCCCAAGAGAAGTAACTTATTAGCGTGGAGGAGATAAGATAGAAAATATATCGAACTACTTCATAAAGACTAACAGCTCCAAACTTGTTCGATTACCAGTAATCGAACTACTTCGTAAGGAACAACAGCTGCAAACTTGTATAACTAATAGGGATATATTAGTCAAAAGTTTTAGTAGGAGAATAATGAAGCAAAATGTTAACTTTGTTCTGATTGGAGTCATTGTAGGCATTTATTTTCTTATGGATAGGGAGATTCCTTTTAAGTGCTAGCTTTATTTATGTCACAGCCTCTTTTATCATAAAAATAGTATCTTAGACTTATTTGACAGTTTGAAACATATGGACTACTATTTGGATATATTTTTATCATGCAGTGTTGCTTAAACATATCAATATATAAATCAGTTTTAATGAGAGGGGGGAAACTAGTTGTCGATTTCCAGGATTATGAAGTGGGTTTCTGGCGGACTAGAACTGTTTCTCGCTATTCCTATTGTTGGTGGATCTATCGTAATTAGCACTGGGTATATTGCTCTTATTATTATGTTAGGGATACATATTACATCACTTGTTATAGCGATAAATGCTCAAACATCAAAGGTTGGGAACATATTCGGAATTGTAACATCTTGCTTAGCTTGGATTCCATTAGTTGGTTGGATTTTACACTTAGTGACAGGAATTATTTTAGCGATCGATGCATCTCAAAGAGATGAGGTAATTATTCCATGAACAAGGCAGGAAGACGTGCCTTGTTTTTGTGATAGCACTTAAACAAATTATTGATATTTTAGTTTTAATATTGTATTATAATTTTAACGCTTACATTTTAGATCGATCTAAACGCAAAAAGAAGATAACCATTCAAATGTTATAAATAATTTTAACTAAAATTAGATCGATCCAACATGTTAATTACTTTTTAAAATAAAAGGAGGATTTTCATGACACAACCTCAGTTTTCATTAGCATATTTAACAGTTTTGAACACACCGCCGCCAGAAATGACGTATATGGCTTCACGTGCGGGGTATGATTTTGTTAGTTTACGTCCGATTTATATGGGTTTACCGGGTGAACCAAATTTTTCTTTAGCTAAAAATAAAGTACTTCTTCGTGATACAAAAACAGCATTAAAAGATACTGGATTACAATTACTAGATATCGAACTTGCACGGATCGCAGATGGCATTGATCCGAGTCAGTATGAGCCTGAGATGGAAGTGGCTGCCGAGCTTGGTGGACGTCATGTATTGAGTAGTATATGGACAGATAATAAAGCAGAAGCAATTGAGAAGTTTGCAAAGCTTTGTGATTTAGCTGCTCAGTATGGACTAACTGTTGAGTTAGAGTATGTGCCAATTGCAAGCGTTTCAAATTTAGCTGGTGTAATGGACGTCTTAAATACAGTTAATAAAGCGAATGCTGGGCTTATGATTGATATCCATCATTTCCATCGTGCGCATGATACAGTTGAAGATTTGAAAAAAGTACCTAAAGAATGGTTCCGTTTTCTCCATCTCTGTGATGCGCCTGGTGTCATTCCGTCTGATCGGGATGAAATGGTTCGCATCGTACGAGAAGCTCGTTCATATGTCGGGGAGGGCGGTATTGATGTAGCTAGTATTATTAATAGTATCCCACAAGTGCCATATTCAATTGAATTGCCAAATAAACGTCAATCTGAATTGCTTGGTTACGAAGAATTTGCTCGCCGTTGTCTCGTAACAGCGAAAGAGTATTTTGCTAAACATCCTCGTCAGGAGAAAGTTAATAGCTACTAGGGTTATGGTATACTATCGATAAGGAAAAATGAAACGGAGTGTAACAAGATGACTACAGAAATTTTTGTAAATAAAAAAGCGCCATATGTTTGTACCCCTTTAACAGGGAAAACAAAGGTCGAAATTCTTGAGCAATTAGATAAAATTCTGCCACAGAAGCCAGATCTTATTGAATGGAGAGCAGATTTTTTAACAGATTTAGCTGATGTTGAACTTGTATTAGGACTCGTTCAAGAAATCAAAGGTAAAACAGATATCCCATTATTATTTACTATTCGTGCAGAGCATGAAGGTGGAGAAAAAATTACGTTAACTGAAGAAGATAAAGTATCTTTAATTAGCGAGGTTTGTAAACAAACGGATGTCGACTTCGTTGATTATGAAACGTCAAATGAAGATAAGTATGTAAAAACATTACGTGATATTTCTAAAGAAAACAATAAACAACTAATTTTATCCTATCATAATTTTAAAGTTACTCCGGATAATGACGAGATCATTGAACGTGCTCGTCAGGCAGAGGCTTATGGAGCGGATATAGCAAAGTTTGCGGTAATGCCAAACTCAAAAGAAGATGTACTTCGTTTGCTTGAAGTAACAAAAACAATTGATGATATGCTTGAAGTACCTGTAGTGACAATGTCAATGGGCGATCTTGGCGGATTAAGCCGTATCGTTGGCTGGGCTTATGGTTCAATTATTACGTTTGGTGTCGGTGTTGAGTTATCTGCTCCAGGTCAAATTCCGGTTAAAAAATTACGTGAAGCAATTCAATTAACACAAGAATTAGTACCTAGCTGGGAATAGAAGAGATTAGGGTGAGAATGTTCTTTATTTAAAGTAATATCGAGTCAGAAGCAATGTGACTTACTTGCAGGTTCAGTTTGCGTTTCGGTATTGGGTATAAAATAAGGCTGGGGACAGGGGAACTTGTCCTCTTTTTCATCTTATAAAACATGCTACAATGGATGTGAGGGAGAGGTGGTATCTATGTTTAAGAAGATAATATGGACCTTCATAATTGTGATTGTAGCATTAATTGGATGGTTTACTTATATCGTTTATACGGATTTAACAACTTCTGAACAACCTATTACGGAAGAACCAGCTGAAACTGAAACAGAATCTCCTCAAGATGAGGGAGAAGAAGAACCGATTTTACTGAATGAACAGGGAGATGAAGATAAAAACCCTTTTAATACAACAATGAAACAGGAAGAAGTAACTGAAGAGGTGATGAGAGATTTCATTCATAAAATGTCTCATCAAAAAATAGAGGCTGAAGCAAAATGGGGATTAATTGAAATCACAGATGAACGGATTGACTGGTTACTCAAAAGCGTAGATAAAACAAAAGAACCTCTACAACATAAAGAAGTGTATAAAAAAATTTTAACACGCTGGGCGGATGGTAATTTTTCGCATGCCGTCGATGATCATAATACGATTTGGAAGATGCAAGGTGGAACTATAGGAGAAGCCACTAGATTATTGACAAAAGAAGAAGAAGCGGATTATTTGGAGAGTAAAAGATAATAAGTTAGCAAGAAGAGAATATTGAGTGCGCTTACTATTTCTACATACTATCAACCTGAAAGTTTTATAAAATATACGCCGATGTTTTAATAGAAAGGAAGATTCGATGAGTGAAAATATAATGAGTAATAACCCATACTGGGATCATATCGGCTTAAAAGAAGTTGAACTTAATAATGGTCACTCTGTTCTCGAACTGCCCGTTATTCATGAAATTACACAAAGTCGGAAAACGGTTCATGGCGGAGTGATTGCAAGTCTTGTCGATGCGGCTGTTGGAGCTGCCCTCAGGTCGCAAGTTGAAAAAGGGATGGGCGGTGTGACGGTTGAAATGAAAGTCAATTATTTACGCCTGGCTATCGGAGAAAAGTTAATTGCTAAAGGGCGAGTAGTCAAACAAGGGAAATCACTCGTTGTCGGCGAAGCAGTCATAGAGAATGATCAAGGCGAAGAAATTGCAATTGGCCTGGCAACCTATATGATGAAACCAAGAGAATAATTAGAAAGAAGGGATAAAATGACAAAAAAAGTAATGATTAGAGGTACAGATTTAGAAGTGAATCCGATTGGACTTGGTACGAATTCAGTTGGAGGACAAAAATATTATCCGAATATTACAGATGATGATGGTCGAGCCTTTTTAAAAACGGCGATTGAGCATGGAGTAGATTTCTGGGATACTGCATTTACTTACGGTCCAAAGCGTTCGGAAGAAATTATCGGAGAAGTGCTCGAAGAAACAAAAGAACGGAAAAATATTGTCCTAGCTTCAAAAGCGGCACATAAATTTATTGGGGAAAAAACAGTCTTCGATAATTCACCTGCCTTTTTAAAGCAGGCAGTCGAGGATAGTTTAAAACGGCTGCGTACCGATTATATCGATTTGTTTTATATTCATTTTCCCGATGAAGACACGCCAAAATATGAAGCAGTAGGTGCACTGAAAGAGTTGAAGGATGAAGGGAAAATCCGGGCAATCGGTGTATCAAATTTTTCATTAGAGCAGTTAAAAGAGGCAAACCGAGATGGCTATGTAAATGTATACCAAGGACTTTACAATCTAATTGAGCGAGAAAATGAGAACGAAATTTTTCCTTATACGCTAGAAAACAATATTTCATTTGTGCCATATTTTCCATTTGCATCTGGCCTTCTTGCCGGAAAGTATACGAAGGACACGAAGTTTGCTAAAGGAGATTTTCGCAAAAATATGGAGCAATTCCAAGGGGAAACATTTAAGAATCATCTGGCCAATATTGAAAAGATACGTGCAATCGCAGAAGCCAAAGATGCTGAGGTGGCTCATGTCGTACTCGCTTGGTATTTGACGCGTGACGCAATTGATGTTGTCATCCCTGGAGCCAAGCGTGAAGATCAGGTGCACAGTAATTTAAAAACGTTAGATGTTGAACTGTCTGAGCAGGAAATTAAAGAAATCGATGAGATTTTTTCTTAAAAGAACGAAAAAAAGACGATTCCTTGGTAGGGTCGTCTTTTTTATCCGAAAATTATTGAAGTAATCCTATTCAGTATTAGCCCTCTTTTAGTTTTCTAAGTCGGGTCATAGTATAACTTCCTTTCTCCAATCACTTTATATTTACCTTGTTTTTTGGCGTTCTCTAAAGTTTCCCTTGTAATTTCTAACAATAGGTTTTGTTTGTTCTTAGTTCTACGTTTTTTGGAGTTAGTTCGCAATCCGTGTTCACTGTTTATATTTTTTTTTACAGCTGGAAGATTCGTTTCAATATTTTCGTTTATTTGACTTAGTTTTATTTTTCTCATCTGTGAACACCTCTTTATTTACGAATGGACTCATACATTAGCGATTTTAGTTATGATCGAGTATATTATACCATTATATTCTTCAGTTGAAGTATTATTCCAAATTCTCTCCAACTTTGATGATATGGTAAAAGTAACTCCGAAACTATGGAGTCCATAAACCAATTTTATTTTTTCATTATTTATATCTATTTAATATTTCTTCTGGAATATGACAATAATCATCTGGACATCTAGCTAATCTATCTTGATGTTCTTCTGCACTTCTCACATAGTTTGTAAGAGGTAATACCTCAACAACTATAAGGTCATAATCATTTCTCTCACTAAGGAATGCCCTAGCCTCTTTTAAGTGTTCAGGATTCTCACTATAAACTCCCGTTCTATATTTCTCGCCAACATCTTGCCCTTGTTTATTCAAACTGTATGGATCAATGATTTCAAAGAAATATCCCATTAATTCCTTGATTGTTACAACCGTCGGATCAAATTCTGTTTTTACACATTCGGCATACCCATCATATGCACCCTCAAGTGTATGAGTTGTTCCATTAGCTCTTCCTGCTTCTGTAAATTTAACTCCGGGTAAAGTTTTAATAAAAGCTTGTACTCCCCATAAACAGCCGCCCGCAAAATATACTACTTCCATATTGGCTCTCCTCTCTGTTTAAAACTATAAAAATTTCCTGTCACCTACACTTGCAATTATCTCGAAAAAGGGAGTAGCAGCCTAAACAAAACTATCATACTAAGTCACGAGCAATTTACTTTCTCCTCTAGAAGCCGGAATTATCTTTCTGATAGATTTCCATAGCCTCTTTTAAAAATTCTACTTCCTTTTCTGTGAAAGGATTAGGAAATGGAAAGGGATCTGATGGTACCAGTTTTTCCACAATTAAATTCAAATTTCCTTTCGTAGTTTCCTTCATAAGTTCCATCAGTGATTCGATTATATGTTGTGCTTTCTTGGAGGATGGTATGGCTGCGACAAGCGTTAAATGTTTGATATCAGATAAAATTTTAGCCCATCTTTTATCTAAATCAATTTCATCGGTTTTATTCATATCAAGTAATTCATCGGTTATATCTTTGGCGAAGTGGTCTTCAAACCATTTTTTTGTATCTTCTTCAAACATTAGTTTTTGTAGCATCATACAGAATATGTTGATATTGACAGTTTCCTCGTTTTCTATTGTTTCAATAAGATGATCTAAATCAGATAAAATATTATCGATTTCACGCCTTTTTGCTTCAAATATCTGCTTTTGATCTTTTAATGACTTCAATAAATCTGAACCCTTAGCAGTGTCTTTTTGGAGCATGTTTTTAATATCTTTTAAGGAAAAACCAAGAAATTGCAAAGATTTAATTTGTTGAAGAGTGGATAAATTTTCTTTTGAATATAACCTATGTCCGCCCACTGTATAGTCACTTGGTTTAATCAAGTCCATACTATCATAATATCGAAGAGTTCTAATGCTGACGCCAGACTTTTGCATAAATTCTCCAATAGTAAATAAACCTTCTTTTACCATACGTTCCTCACCTCATATCTTTATTTACTAATGGTCCCTATCTTTTAAACTTTGAAATAACGGATAACAGGATAAGAAAACTTTTTTCCCATTAATGTATAAACTACCGCAATTAAAATTAATATTGCCTCAATTGTAATGAGACCATAAGAAAAGGTTGATAACACACTCCATCTTAGAGAGATTAAATTTAAAATTAAAAAAACAGGAAAAAATGTAAAGTGGAGATTCATGCCCTCTTTTGCATGATCTGCAAAGTATTTATTTCTTCCCTTTGTTCCCAAGTATACCAATATAGGCAAAACAAAAGTTAGTAATAATGAGAAAAGATGCATTAAACTTGCCAATATCCTGTTTAACAATTTTTCTTTTTTCATAATATCGACTCCAATAGCGTAATTTATTGTTGATGAACAACTGTATTCGATTATAAAAGATGACGCCACTGGAGATTCAAGAGCAAAGTTATCATTTAAATCTATGCAACTATATAAAAAGGTCCCACCAACAAAAAACTTAGCAAATTTTGACTTGGAAAAGTATTGATATCCCTTCTCCTATTCTTGCTTCTGTGAATAACAGCAGTTTAATAACTATATCAAAGGCTGATTAGAATTTCGCTATTTCATTAAACAGCTCTTAATGTAAAATGAGCAGAGGTGAACCTTTTCTAATTTTTTGCCCGTTTGTTTTATAAGAGTAGACTTAACTGACTCTTTCATTTGTTATACTGTGATCTGTATATTCATGTATACCTCCATCACTCTCCTAAAAAAGCATGTTTTCGCTACTACTGCCCAATGACCTGCATTGTTTTAGAAAAACAACATTGAGGTATACTATCTACGATAAAAAATTAGGAGGTATACTATGGGTAGACTAGACGGAAAAGTTGCGCTAATTACAGGAGGAGCAGCAGGGATTGGTAGAGAGACGGCAATCAAGTTTGCGGAAGAAGGAGCTAAGGTTGTATTCACAGATATCAATGAGGACGATGGTAATAAAGTTTTGGATGAAATTAAGCAAGCCAATGGGGATGCACTATTCTTAAAACATGATGTAACGAGTGAAGATAATTGGATAATGGTTGTCTCTGAAGTGGTGAATAAATTTAATAAAATCGACATCCTATTCAACAACGCTGGTATTTATATCATTAAGCCGATCATAGAGACGGATGTGGAGACGTGGGACAAGCTCATGGATATTAACGTTAAAGGCGTATTTTTAGGTATGAAGCATGTGTTGCCTGAAATGGAGAAAAATAAATCTGGGTCTATCATCAATGCCTCTTCCTTAGCTGGATTGATGGGGTCTGCTAATCATGTTCTATATGGGGCAAGTAAAGGTGCTGTTCGTGTGATGACGAAGGATGCAGCAGCAGAGTATTCTCAAAAAGGCATCAGAATTAATTCTATCCATCCAGGATATATTACAACTGGTATGGCAGATTATGCACAAGAAGCAACCCAGGCATCAAAAGAAGAATTAAGTTCGATGTTCCCACTAGGTAGAATGGGTGATCCGAAAGAAGTGACAAACTTAGTTTTATTCCTAGCTTCTGATGAATCGTCGTTTTCAACAGGGTCTGAATTCGTCATTGATGGCGGTGCATCAAACATTATATAGAGTATCATCATAACTCGGGTTTCCTTAAATATAGGAAAACCGAGTTTTATTTCGTAAGGCATGTTCTTTTATAGAAGAAATCCTTTTAAATGATATTTCAAGTATTTAAGCAAGTCATTAATACTAGAATATTTCTTTATTATTACCATAAGGCCTTTATTCCATTAAATGGTCCGAAAGTTTATCTCATTGAAAGTTAATTCAAATTTCCTCTATAATAATAAAATAGTGGATCGAAATAGAAGCAAGTAAATTCGTCACCGATACACAGGAGGAAGTAATGTTTAAACTATTAATCGTTGAAGATGAAATGAATATTGCGAACACATTAAAGAATCATTTTGAAAAATATAATTATGATTGCCATATTGTAGAGGATTTTGAAAGGGTACTTGATACTTTCCAAGAATTCCAACCGCATCTTGTCATAATGGATATTAATCTTCCCGCCTTTGATGGCTATTATTGGTCCCGAAAAATTAGGCAAGTATCAAATTGTCCCATCACGATACTTTCTGCCCGTATGAGTGAGTTAGATCAAGTGTATGGTATTGAAAATGGGGCAGATGACTTCATAACAAAACCTTTTTTAATGGATGTAGTTCTAGCAAAAATAAATGGACAAATTCGTCGAGTATATGGGGAATATGCGAATGATTTGCAAACTCGAATGTTGAAAAAGGGAAATACAACTTTAAATTTGGATACTGTTCGATTATTTACACCCGAACACGAAACAATATTGACAATAAAGGAACTTCAGTTATGTTCTATGCTTTTTGAAGCATTTCCGAATGTTGTGACAAGGCAGCAGCTTCTTACAGCCATTTGGGATGATGAGACATTCGTCGAAGAAAATACACTAACAGTCAATATTGTTCGATTACGTAAAAAGTTAGAAGCTATTCATTCATCATTGTTAATAACAACTATCCGAGGGATTGGCTATCAACTAACGGAGAAAAGCTTATGAAGCTATTTTTACGTGATCATGTAAGCTTTATAATTCTTTACATTACAACGATGATTTGCTTACCAATTGTTATTCATCGACTAGATGACTTTAGCAATCATTATGCCTACTTTATCTTTTTATCTATAATTTTATTAGCCATTCTTCTTTTATTTCGATATATTCGACGCAAAAAAATGTATACACATTTGAATGGAAAGGAATTAGGAGAAAATGATTTATTGATTCACCATCCCCAAGCTCTTGTTGAAAAGGCATATGCAAAACAAATGCAGTTAATTCAGTCCCTTTTTATTTCAAAAGAGGATGAACACAAAGATTTCTTACATGAACAGCAACTAATGATTTCCCAAACTGTTCACCAAATGAAAACACCACTTTCCGTAATTCAATTACTTATACAAACGAATCAATTAAAAGAACCAAATTTACTACTTGAATGGCAAAAGGTAAAAAAAGAATGCGATAAAGTGAATTATTCTTTAAATCAACTATTAACCTATAGCCGATCATCCCAATTATTAGCTGATCTGAAGATTGAACCGATATCCTTAAAGAGTATTGTCAAAGAAGTGGCTAACGATTTAAAAGATTTCTTTATTGAAATGGAAGTATACCCCAAAAGTACAATTGAAGAAAATATCTTAATTTATTCTGATCGTAAATGGCTTAAAGTTGTTATCTACCAGCTATTAAGTAATGCTGTCAAATATGGTGAAAAGAAATCCTTCGTTCTCATTCGTTATGAAAATGGTCAGTTATGGATCAAAAATAAAGGCGAAGCGATACCAGAAAGTGAAATTAACCGTGTATTTGAATTGTTTTACACTGGAACAAAGGGACGTACCCAAGGTGAAGCGACTGGTATCGGACTCTATTTAGTCAAAAAAATACTCTCTACGCTGCATCATCCATATAAGTTATCCTCTGCTCATAATGAAACGATGTTTATGATTGATTTTTCCGGGAGTGTAGACGGTTGCTAAAAAGGCAGCCGTTATTGAATATGACAAATTTGTCATATTGCTGTCATGTTCAAAGATTTTATCGGGAGAACGGTTTGTTTATACTAAATGTATCAAAGGACACCAAGGAGTGAAACCGTATGACAGATACAATTTTGCATGTAAAGCAACTACAAAAAGAATATACTGGAGAAATCACATATAAAGCATTAAAAGGCATTGATTTTCATTTAGGGGAGAAAGAATTTGTTGCTGTGATGGGCCCATCTGGCAGTGGGAAAACGACCTTCCTTAACTGCATTTCCACTATCGATCGTCCTTCAAATGGTTCAATAATAATTAATTCAAAAGATCCGTATAAATTAAATGATGATGAATTAGCAAGGTTCAGGCGTACAGAATTAGGCTTTGTATTTCAAGATTTTAACCTTGTTCATACATTAACAGTAGAGGAGAATATATTACTTCCTTTAACACTAGACTCTGTATCCGAGAAAGAAATGAAACAGAGTTTAGATAAAATCGTTGACTTTTTAGGGATTGAGGAAATATTAAAAAAGCGAACGTTTGAAATTTCTGGCGGTCAAAAGCAACGTGTGGCGATTGCAAGAGCGGTTATTCATAATCCAAAATTATTATTAGCAGATGAACCGACTGGAAACTTGGATTCTAAATCTGTGAATAGTGTGATGACGTTATTTGAATCGATAAATAAAACCTTTAATACAGCCATTTTAATGGTGACACATGATGCATACGTTGCTAGTTTTGCAAGTCGTGTCATCTTTATACAAGACGGTATCCTCTATAATGAGATACATCGAGGCAAAAACAAACAGCAATTTTACCAAGAAATTATGGACACACTCACATTTCTAGGTGGTGGCCAGCATGAGTTTTAATCATATTGTGGTTCAAAATATTTTACGGGATAAGTCGACATACATTTCTTACTTTTTAAGCAGTATATTTTCTATATTAGTTTTTTTCCTGTTTTCAATTACAGCTTTTCATCCAATGTTGGCGAAAATGGATACAACAAGCACACTAGGAGTAACAATGTTGCTAGCTAGCTTTTTTATTTATGTTTTTTCGATTGTCTTTATCATCTATTCGTTGTTCGCTTTTTTGAAAAAGAAAACGAAAACGCTAGGCACCTTTATGATGATGGGTGCTTCCATGAAGCAAATCCGCAAAATGTTTTTTAGAGAAAATATGATCATTGCTGGTGCAGCGATTATTACAGCTATCGTGTGTGGGCTTGTTATTGCACCTTTATATTTAATGGTTGCCAAAAAGATATTACGTGCGGAAATCTTTGGCATGTATGTGCCAATTCAAGCCATCTTAATAACGATTGTTTTATTTACTCTTCTATTCTTGATTGTTACTAAATTTATGACATATATGATTAAAAAAGAAGAAATTGTTCACCTATTAAAAGCAGACATTACACAGGAAAAACTGATTAAACTTGAACCATTTAAACTGATACTATTCATCATCGTGAGTGTATTCTTGCTCTTTTCTATGATAAAGGAAATGAATTGGGTGGAATCCTTTGGAACTCTCTCCTACATTGCATTATTTATCAGTCTATTATTGGCCATTTACTTTACAGTCACACAAGGAATGTTATTAGCCATTCGTGTATGGCAAAAGCAACCATCGTATTTTAGGAAAACTAATATGCTTTTTGTTTCTAACTTAAAGGCAAGAGGGCGTTCACATGCCCATATCATTTATTTATTAACAGTCTTACTATTAGGTACCTTTGTTTGTACAAGCGTACTTTACAGCTCTTACTACAATGTAGAGGAAAAAACGGAAATGTTATATCCTTATAGTTTCCAATATACTTCATTTCCCGGAAACGAATTAGAAGCTCAGAAAGATATAACATTTATTGAAGCGACCTTAGATAAAGCAGGTAATTATGAAGCATACTATTCTGCCTTTAAAACTGATGACAAGCGTAGGATTGCTTTTATGTCCGTTACGAATTTCAATCAGCTTGGTCAGCATAAGCCAATAACGTTAAAAAATAATGAGTATTTTGTTGCAGCTGGTCATGAAGGGGTAGACCCAAACAAAGAATCCATTCATGATTATCCATTTGGAAACCTTGAATTTACAGGTATAGAAAAGAGAAATATTTTAACATCCGGGTTACAAAATGTATATTATATCGTTCCTGATGAAGTATATGAAACAATTGAGTATCCAGATTATAAAATATTTGCTTATGAATTGGATGGTTGGACAAACAAGGCCCATGTGGCGAATACTATTTTATCAAAAATTACTACAGAACCTGATATACGCTTAATGACTTCTAAAATTGAATTATATGAGACAGAGAAGTTTGTAAAAAGCATTATGTTCTTCATTGGATTTATGCTTAGTCTGATTTTTATGAGCGCGGCATTGAGTATTCTATATTTTTACCTCCAAACATCGCTTGAACGAGAAAGAGAAAAATTTTCGGGCATAAGAAAAATTGGTTTTTCCATGAAAGAATTATCATCTGTTGTGACAAAAGAGCTGACTACCTTAATTTTTATCCCTTTTACAATTGCAGTTTTTATTTTATTTGCAACGTTGCTTGGCATGCATAACTATATCTCATTGGCATTTTATCAACTAACGGCAATTGGCTTAGGTATATTTTTACTACTGTTTATAATCAGCTTTTTCTTTATTCGGAAGGGGTATATAAATAAACTTGTGAATTAACGATGTCCGAATTTAACCAGCAAGTAAGTATAAAACTAATGTTGTGGCTTGTCTGCCCAAAATTTTTTAAAAACAGAATAATACTCGGTTAACTCATATATTGTTCATCTTTAATTAAATTTAATATAGATATTTTAGAGTGCGAAAATTTTGATTATCGCACTCTTTTTTCTTATAAATTATTCATACAGAGAAGGAACATACGTAAGGCAGCGGGCAAATTAAAACAACATCCGCACGTTTTCTATTTGCGCCTGTGCATCCCTCATCATTTCAGTCAGTAATTCTTCTACAGTAGGAAGATCGCTGATCAGACCGGAAACTTGCCCGCCATTAATAAATCCATCTGTAAAATTACCCTTAATAGCTCCTTTCCTATGCTGGGCTTCCGTCGTTAGGCTCCAAAATTCTTCCGCCGTCATTCCATCGGCTTCCAATTGACTGATTTTGTTTGCATACTCATTTTCTACTACTCTACGCGTTTGTCCTACATTTCGTCCGATAATTTTTGTCGAAGTGTCTGTCGCTTGCAGGATGGCATTTTTATAGTTTTCATGAAAAGGTGCTTCCTTTGTTGCGATAAAACGCGTTCCCATCTGGATACCAGAAGCTCCAAGCATGAGTGCGGCAGAAAGTCCGCGACCATCGCCAATTCCTCCTGCAGCGATGACTGGTATGTTTACTCGGTCGACGATTTGTGGGATTAATGTCATTGTAGTTAGTTCTAAATTTGAGTTTATTCCTGCAGCTTCAAATCCTTCCGCAACAACGGCATCGGCTCCGGCAGCTTCTGCTTTTACGGCGTGTTTTACAGCAGCGACAATGGTAAGTATTTTGATACCATTTTCCTTCAGAATAGGGATATAGGGAGCTGGATTTCCGGCTGACAAGGAGACGACCGGTACTTTATGTTTGATAATTGTTTTGATTAACGCATCGGTATGTGGTGTGACATTAATCGCAATATTTACGGCAAACGGTTTTTTCGTGCATTTTTTTGTCTCCAAAATGATTTTCTCTACTTCGGACGGTTCCATTGTCCCACAGCCGATCGTTCCAAGGCCGCCCGCTTCTGATACAGCCGCTGTCAATTTTGCATTGCTTATATTCCCCATTCCACCTTGAATAATTGGGTAAGTAATATTTAATAGATTACTAATTTCACTCTTCATTTGGATATTCGGCTCCTTTAATTATCACATGATAAATACGTCCGTAAAAATTGTATTATATATTTTTCATAGTAACAAAAGTCAGTAGGTAAGACAATATTACTTTCCAAAATAATGCAAAAATGATATTGACAGTAAAAAGAGTTTTATGTAGTATTACTATAACGAAAAATAAATTAAACGTATATAAAACGTCATATATAATTATATGAGGAGGGAGAATATGTGTAAGTATACAATGGTGAATCAAGAAACCTGTATTTCTTGTGGAAGTTGTGGAGCCATTGCACCTGAAATATTTGCTTACAATGAGGAAGGGTTATCTTATTATATAGCGGATGATAATGAAGGAAATGTACCAGTAGATGAAGATCTGTTATACGATTTGGAGGATGCCTATGATGAATGTCCTACGGGTTCGATCAAGATATCGGATGAGCCGTTTGATGGTGATACTTTAAAAGAAGAAAACTATATTAGGGGGGCTTAGACAGTGAAGGAAATTCATGACATAACGATAATTGGCGCAGGACCCGTTGGTTTGTTTACAACCTTTTATGCCGGGATGCGTGAAGCAAGTGTTCATTTGATTGATAGTATGCCAGAAGTTGGTGGACAATTATCTGCGCTTTATCCAGAAAAATATATTCATGATGTAGCAGGGTTTCCGAAAATAAAGGCGCAGGATTTAGTCGAGGAACTCTATAAACAAGCAATCACTTTTTCTCCAAAAATTACGTTAGGCGAGTCTGTTCTCCATGTAAATCGCCTGGATTCAGAAACATTTGAGCTAATTACGACGAGAGACCGCTATGTAACGAAAGCGATTATTATTACGGCAGGGGCAGGAGCGTTCCAACCTAGAAAATTAGAGATAGATGATTGTGGCAATTACGAAGGGAAAAACTTACATTATTTTATAAAAAACGTAAAAGATTTTACAGATAATAATGTGTTGATTTGCGGGGGAGGAGATTCTGCAGTTGATTGGGCATTAGCTTTAGATGCGATTGCGAAAAATGTTACACTTATTCACCGGCGGGATCGATTTCGAACCCATGAGGCTAGTCTTACACAGTTGAAGCAGTCGGGTGTTACGGTGAAAACGCCTTTTGAAGTTGGAGAAATTTTTGGGAAAGAAAGAATTGAACAAGTTTTGATCAAAGAAGTGAAAGGGGACCATGTAAGTGTACTAGATGTAGATAGTGTTATTGTAAACTTTGGCTTTGTCACAGATTTAGGCCCGTTAAAGAAATGGGGGTTGGATATTTATCGTAATTCGATTGCCGTGAACCAACAGATGGAAACGAATATTCCTGGTATCTATTCGGCTGGGGACATTTGTGTTTATAAAGGAAAGCCTAAATTAATCGCAACAGGTTTCGGTGAAGCAACGATTGCGGTCAATCAAGCGAAGTTACGAATGGATCCAAAGGCAAGAGTGAATATCCACAGTACTCACTTGTTTGAAAAAGTGAAAAGTGTCTAATTTTTTCCAGTTGACTTGATCAAGTAAGCTCTTTAGGATGGAAGGAAAGGGGGAGAGTCTATGTTTTATCGTTACAAGCAATTTGTTCCGCAAGTAGATGAATCCGCTTTCATTGCAGAAGGAGCAAAAGTAATTGGGGACGTAGTCATTGGTGCGAACACCAGTATTTGGTTTAATGTGGTCTTGCGTGGAGACGAAGATCAAATTCGGATCGGGAATCGCTGCAGTATCCAGGAAAACACGGTATGTCATTTGTATGAAGGGCATCCATTACTTGTAGAAGATGAAGTGACAGTCGGACATAATGCGATTATTCATGGGTGCACATTGAAAAAAGGAGTCCTAGTAGGCATGGGAGCAACGGTACTGGATGGGGCAGTAATCGGAGAAAATTCCATCATCGGTGCCAACACACTTATCCCTGCTGGAAAAGTGATCCCACCGAATTCACTTGTCATCGGAAGTCCTGGAAAAGTGGTTCGTGAGTTAACGGAACAAGATGAAGAATTGCTTGATCTGACAATCCGTACGTATGTTAGAAATGCAGCACAATATCAAGATCCAGCAATTTTTGAAAAGGTAGACAGATCAAAAGTAAAGTTGTAAGAACGAAAAAACTTGACCTCCTGTATTGGCTGTCAAGTTTTTTTGTGAAGAGGTTGGGACAAAATAAAATAGTAGATATGAACACACGAACAATATTTCTGTAGCGATTATTATAAACGTAATCATTCGTGTTTCAATAATTTTTTTTAGCTTATGTCTTAACCTCAAATTATTTTTCAAAAATTCCCTATCGTTGTTTCATTGGCTCGCCAAGCTCGAACACAGATTCAAAGAAACGTTTTGCAGGTTTTGATAAGAGTGCATTATATTCTTTAAATAGTTCTGCCGCTGAATCTCCTAACCATTTATTCGGTAAAAGTTCGGAAGGTAAACTCGGATCTATAAATAGAAACTTTCGATACTGATGGACGAGCAGGGCGCTTTCAACAAAACAGCTGCCGTCACTCATTTCATCTTTGTTGATCTTGTTTTTGTGAATAATATAATTTTGACTGTATTGTTCAATAAACTGTGCATACTTATCGTTAATATCTTGTAAGTCCCAACATTTGTGAACAAGATGCTCATGATCTTGCATACCTTCATAGGAAGCATGAAAAAAGCTGACATAATCGTCTATTTGATACTTTTTAACCATTAAGTTAACTTCTTTTTGTAAATTATTCGGGGTAATCCAACAACTCGTTGACAAAGGTCCAAAACCGCTCCAGACAAGTTCTTCTCTTAATTTATCGCGTAAATGACGTTTTTCTTCTGGAATATTATATAGTAAAATCCACCATTTCCCGTCCCATGACAAGGTTGGTTCTTTGTAAATTCTTCTTGATGCTTCTTCCATGCGGATTTTTCCTTGTTCTGTTAAAGAATAGAAACTCTTATTTCCTTCCCGTTCTGATTGAACCCACCCTTGCTTACTCATTCTAGAAACGGCAGCTCGTACTGCTTGCTCATTATGACCAAAGGCTTCTAATAATTTAATTAAACTCCCGATCCATATAGTACTTCCATAATGACGAATATAGTCGCCGAAGATTGTAAATATCATCGATCTCGTATTAAACTTTTTTTCCATACTTTCTCCTTCTCTGCAATTAGTATTTACGACGTAATAATTAAGTTGATTTTTATTATAGCATAGGGAGCCACTACTTCTACTGAAACGTGAAAAATACGTCATAGTAATTTATTATAGTACGAAGGCTCAAGTTTATCGTATAACAGCTTTATATTTTATTATGAGGGCAATGTCCATTTTCTCATTATTCTATTGACAGTATATTCTGTTGAATATATAATCATTTATAACGAACTTTACACGAATTACAAATAAACGTAATGTTAACTTCAAAAGTAATCTGTCTATCATATTATCTCTCCATGACACAAGAAAATTTACCACTCTTATGTAAACGATTTCAAACTAACATCATGATTGCAAAACCCTAGTAAAGTGGCTCGCTATCAACTAAAAACCTTATATGCATATAGTAGACTGAAAATAAGTTTAACTAAAGGAGATAGAGAATGAGTGAAAAATATACGATTACTGATTTACAAAACGTAGCAAAACAACTGAAAAGTCCACCACCATGTGACGAAACGATGCAAGTTCATGTTCATCAAGCGGAAGCTGGGAATGCTAACGGAATCTGGAAGGTGGATAGGAAATTTATTAACGGCCATGGGATTGTGATGGGGGGATTTGTATCTGCAGCGGTCGATATTATGATGGCATATGCGATTGCTTCCACATTGACAGAAGAAGAAGGTTTTGCGTCGATTGATTTAGATACGACATTTCATCGGCCAACAATGGAGGGAGAAGTTGAAATCTCGGCAAAAGTAGAGAGACGGGGTAGAACTATTGCATATGTTACTGCAGAGGTAAAGCAGGGAGATAAATTAGTTGCAAATTGTGTGTCTTCTTTGCTGATCACCAGCTTAAAAAAATAGTGGATAAAAGCACATTTATTATTAAGTAATGCGATTACGTGTTAACAAAACGTCATAAGGAGGATTTGTAATGTACCTTTATATTGAAGGTGGAGATTTAATCCAGAATGAGCAAACGGATGAACGGCGTTATGAACTGTTTATGGAACGCATTAACAATGGAGAAAAAATCGAGCCGAATGACTGGATGCCTGATGATTATCGGACAGCACTCATTCGTTTAATCTCCATGCATGGCATGAGTGAAATAATGGGAGCGCTTCCAGAGAAGGAATGGACTCCGAAAGCCCCGTCATTAAAGCGGAAACTTGCCATTATGGCAAAAGTACAGGATGAGATGGGGCATGGACAGTTGCTGCTGCGGGTAGCAGAAGATTTACAAAAACCATACGGCATTTCACGAAAGGAAATGTTGGAAGGGTTATTAGAAGGGAAAATAAAGTTTCATAATGTCTTTCATATGAAAACAAAATCATGGGCGGATGCTGCGATCATCGCTTGGTTAGTAGACGGGGCGGCAATCATTACCCAAACGAATATGCTTAATGCTTCTTATGGTCCATATCAGCGGGCACTACAGCGAATCTGTGCAGAAGAAGTTTTTCATGCACAACACGGGGAAGCTCTCATTATGGCACTAGCCAATGGGACGAAAGAGCAAAGAGATATGTTGCAAGAAGCGCTTAACCGTTGGTGGGAGTCATTAGTGATGTTTTTTGGACCACCAACACCGAAAGTAACTGGGTCATCGCGTCAGGACATCATGATAAAGTACAAAATTCGCGTAAACAATAATGAAGAACTACGGCAAGCCTTTTTTGATAAATATATTCCTAGAATACGAGCACTTGGATTGGAGCTTCCAGATAAAACAATTTCCTTTAACGAAGAGACGAAAGAATGGACATACGAGCAACCAGATTGGGAGCAGTTTAAACAAATTATTAATAATAATGGTCCACGTTCAAAAGCGAGATTGCACTTAAGACAAATTGCTTATGATAACGGAAGTTGGGTACGTCGGGCATTAGCTCATCAGCCGGAAGCGGTCGTATAAGGAGGGAGAAAAATGACTCAAGAAGAAGAAAAGAACTTTTACCGGGAGTATGAAGTTTTTAGTCGGAAAAGTAATAAGTTGCCACTCCAACATCAGTTCAGTTTGCTTGCACCAAATAAAGAAATGGCAGTGATGATGGCTCAGGAAAATTTTATGCGACGGGAAGAAGCGATTGATATTTGGGTAGTAGATAGGGAAGATATTCGAGCACTAACGAGCGAGGAAAAACAACAATTAACGAAACGGTTGGACAATAAAGAGTACCGGAACACAAAAGGATACGGATATTTAAGAAAGTTATGGCGAGAGAAAGAAGAGAAAATGGGAATGTTGGATGAAAAAGAAATATTCTCATGGAGTAAGGGGAGAAGCCGATGAGTAAGATCATAAAAACACCGGAAGAAGCAAAGCAAAATCAATCATATAAGGCAGCATTGGTTGAACTTTTATATCAATTTGCAGATGACGATTTTATTATTTCTTTCCGTGGTTCGGAATGGCTTGGCCTCGCTCCTCACATTGAAGAAGATGTAGCATTTTCTTCGATTACTCAGAATACAATGGGACATGCGACTATGTTTTTTCAAATGTTAGAAGAGTTAGGAGAAGGAGACGCAGACCATTTAGCGCACGGAAGGTCGCCAGGTGAAAGACGAAGTTCTGTTTATTTAGAAAAAATGAATGGCTCAGGAAGCTATATAGAGGATGCAAATTATGATTGGGCACTCGCTGTTGTTCGGAATTTTCTCTATGAAACATTGAAACGAGTAAAGTTAGAAGCAGCTACACGTAGTTCCTATGAGCCGCTAATATTTATTGCTCGGAAAATATTGATGGAACAGACGTATCATTTAGCACACTGGCGATTATGGATTCAACAATTGCAAGCCTCGACGGAAGAAGCGAAAGCAAAGATTAGCGCAAGGTTAGAAGAGGCATGGCAAGAATTTGGAGATGCGATTGAACTAGGTCCAAAAGCTGACGATATTCATAGATTTGATCTTTTGATCGATGAAGAGACCTTGAAAAAACGTTGGCTTGAAAAGGTAAATGAGGTACTAGCGGAAAAATATGAGTCATTACCAAAGAAAAAATTAGGAAACGGGCGTATCGGTGAATTTAACGCAGACCTGGAACAAGCAATTGACATTTTTACCGCAGTGTATCGGACAGATGTGGAAGCAGCTTGGTAGAAAGGAGAGGAGGCAGATGGTGCAATTGATGCCGGACGAAGAAGTGTTGGAAGTATTAAAGACAGTCGATGATCCTGAGTTAACGAATGTGAGCGTGTATGACCTTGGGATGGTTTATTCGGTTGTTTTAAATGGGGGGCATGTGTCGGTGACAATGGTTCCAACATTTGCCGGTTGTCCGGCTCTTGACTTCATTGAACGTGACGTGAAAAAAGCAATTGAGCATCTTCCTTGGGTAGATAGCTGTGAGGTAAAATTTTCATTTGAGTATCAATGGACAACAGATTTAATTACTGATCGTGGAAAGGTACAACTAAGAAAACTTGGAATCTCTCCACCACCCGACCATTATCGTGTCGGAGAGGAGTGGACAGTAGATTGTCCTTATTGCAGTTCAAGTTATACATCGATGGAAAACGTGTTTGGACCGACTGCTTGTCGAAGTATTCTTTATTGTTTAGATTGTCGAAATCCATTTGAAGCAATGAAGCCAGTTATTGTCGAGGAAGAGACGGCGTGAGATAGAAAAGAATTTAAGGTACTAGAACTTGAAAAATTCGATGTTTTGATGCGAGATGAATCATTCTGTAGATTGAGGAAGATAAATATCTATTGCATTAATAAAGAAAATTTTATTAAAAAAGGAGAATGTAAAATGGCAAGAGCAAAAGTGATTGCATTATATAAACAACCCGAGGATAAGGAAAAATTTGATGAGCACTATTTTAATGTGCATGGCCCACTAACGGCAAAAATTCCTGGTTTACGTGAAATGAATGTTACAAAGATTGTCGGTTCTCCCATGGGAAAAAGTGAGTACTATTTACAATGTGAAATGATCTATGATGATATGGAATCTCTACAAAAGGCGATGAAATCAGATGAAGGAAAAGCTTCTGGAAAAGACGCATTCCAATTTGCAGGTGATATTATTACGCTCATGATCGGTGAAGAAGTCGATGAGTGAATATGAACATATTCTTGTACGAACGGAGGGAAAAGTTGGTGTCATCGAATTAAATCGACCAAAAAGTTTGAATGCATTAAACCGAAAAATGATCGAAGAAATCGTTGGACAACTGGAAATGTTTGAAGCAAACCGGCAAATTCGAGTGGTGGTTATTCAAGGGAATGAAAAAACATTTGCAGCTGGGGCGGATATTCAGGAAATGATGGGGGAAACGCCACTTTCTTTTGAAATGGCTGACCCCTTTTCAGTTTGGGATAGGTTCATGTCTATTAAAAAGCCACTAATTGCTTCTGTTACGGGATATGCACTTGGCGGCGGATTTGAACTGGCTCTTCATTGTGACTTAATTATTGCAGCAGAGGATGCAAAATTCGGTTTTCCAGAAGTAAATTTAGGCGTCATGCCTGGCGCAGGCGGGACACAACTGTTAACTCGACTCATCGGCAAACGCAAAGCATTGGAATGGATCTGGTTAGGTGAACATATGGGGGCAAAAGAAGCGAAAGAGTTAGGAATTATTAATCGAATTACCGCACCAGAAATTGTATTTGAAGAAACGATGCGTTTTGCAGAAAAGCTTGCCGAACAGTCGCCGATCGCCCTTCGTCTAATTAAGGAAGCAGTTAATAAAGCAGAGGATGTACCATTGCGTGAAGGCTTAACGATCGAACGGAAAAACTTTTACTTAGCATTTGACTCAAAGGATCAAAAAGAGGGGATGCGCGCATTCGTGGAAAAACGCCGTCCTTCATTTAAAGGGGAGTAATGGATGGGAAAATATGAAACAATTCGTTATGAGAAAAAGGATGCTGTCGCAAAAATTATATTAAATCGTCCGGATGTTTATAATGCATTAAACCCTGTGATGAATCGAGAAATCACGGATGCACTTAAAACAGCGGAGAGAGATCAGGAAATCCGTTGTGTCGTTCTCACTGGAGACGGCAAAGCATTTTCCGCCGGACAGGATATTAAGAGCGTGGAAGTTGATATGGATTACGGATCCTTTTTAAGGAAGAATTATTATCCGATGGTCAATACCTTTCAATCTATCCCTAAACCTACTGTAGCAGCTGTGAATGGTGTGGCAGCAGGAGCGGGAATGAGTTTAACGTTATTGACTGATTTCCGAATCGTCAAACCCGAAGCGCAATTTGTAAGTGCATTTTTAGGAATTGCGCTCGTTCCAGATGCAGGATTTATGTACATACTGCCACGCCTAGTAGGTTACGCAAAAGCACTAGAAATAGCGACAATTGGAAAGCCGATTACCGGTGAAGAAGCTGTCAAGCTAGGACTAGCATCAGAATTAATTGATGCAACCGAATGGGATGAAGGAGTGGAAAACTTTACGCAAAAGCTCGCTAGTTTACCACCAAAAGCATTTTCATTAGTGAAACGATATATGATGGACAGCATGCATACCCCGTTCGAAAGATTTCTAGAGCAAGAGGCGGAGGCCCAGCGAATCGCCGGGTTAACAGAAGATCACCAAGAAGGAGTTCAGGCATTTTTGGAAAAACGTCGCCCGAAGTTTGAAGGGAAATAAATTTGAAGTAAGCTATGCCAATTTGAAGGAGATGGGCTGTTAATGGAATAGATATGTATTTCGTGAAGATGTGACATTTCGAAGACGATGTGATTTTATTCATTATTAAGAAGGGAGAAGTTAAATTGAAAGAGACTGTAGAGGATGAACTAATTAGAGAAGTAGGTACGATGAAACGGGATCACTACCAGATGATCATTAATGGCCAGCGGGTGGAAAGTGTGACAAATAATGTAATGGACACGTACAATCCTGCGAAGGGAGAAAAACTTGCAACAGTTGCTAAAGCGACCATCGAGGATGCAGAAAAAGCGGTGCAGGCTGCGAGGGAGTCTTTTGATCGTGGAAAATGGAGAAAATGGCCAGTAGGAAGACGAGCGCGTGTGATGAATAAAATTGCAGAAATTATGCGGGACCGTTTTAGGGAACTGGTTGAAATGGAAGTGTTAAATAGCGGAAAGTCAGTCGGTGCGGCGATTGCGCAAATAAATCAGGCGGTGGAGGATTTTGAATTTTACGCAGGCGCCATTGTCGGGCATCGCGGAACGGTGAACAATATGCCATATGGATTTTTCAACTATACACATAAGGAGCCAGTCGGAGTGTGTGCGCAGATTATTCCGTGGAATTACCCGGTCATGATGGCAGCATGGAAAATTGCTCCCGCGATAGCGGCAGGTTGCTCAGTTGTCGTCAAGCCTGCAAGTTTGACACCTGTGACAGCGATATTGATCAACGAGATTTGTCATGAAGCGGGTGTACCTGAAGGGGTAGTTAACACCATTCCAGGATCAGGTGCAGTCGTCGGTGATTATCTTGTGGAGCATGAGGATGTAGATAAAGTAGCGTTCACGGGCTCAACACCGATTGGAAAAGATATTATGGCAAAAGCTTCGGGTACATTGAAGCGGATTACGCTCGAGCTTGGTGGAAAGTCGCCGAATATTGTGTTTGAAGATGCAGATATGGATGCAGCGGTTGCGGGGTCGTTGTTCGGAATTTACTTTAATACGGGCCAGTCGTGTGAGGCGCGTTCGAGAATGTTTGTGCATGAATCGATTTATGATGAATTTTTGGAAAAATTTGTGGAGAAGACAAAGAAGCTGAATTTAGGCGATCCATTTGATAAGGCGACTCATGTTGGGTCGATTATTAGTCGGGAGCAATTGGAGATTATTGATGGCTATGTGAAGTCAGCGGTTGAGGATGGTGCGACGGTGCTGACAGGCGGTAAGGAACTTACGATTGAAGGACATGAAAATGGACATTGGTACGCGCCGACGGTAATCGTTGATGTAACCCCTGATATGAAAGCGGTGCGCGAAGAGATTTTTGGGCCGGTCGTTGTGGTGGAGAAATTTTCGGATGAAAAAGAAGTTGTGGGACGAGCGAACGATTCGAAGTATGGATTGGCAGCAGCAATTTGGACGACGAATCAAGGACGTGCTACACGTGTGGCTCATCAACTTGAAGCTGGAGTTGTTATGGTGAACAGCCCGTTCTCCGCATTCCCGGGAACACCGTTTGGTGGATATAAGGAATCTGGAATTGGGCGAGAGTTGGCAGTTGAGTCACTTGATTTATATATGGAAGATAAAAGTGTGTTGTCGTACTATGGCTCGAAGCCAATCAATCCGTTTGGAGTATAGAGATAAGATTTACTGGGTGGATACGTTAAATATAAATTAGGTATGGGTTGGATGGAAGTTGCGCAAGTCGGGGTAAGAGTCGCACAAGTTGGGATGAAGTCGCGCGATTCGAGATAAAGTCGCGCAATCCGGGATGAAGTCCCGCAATTTGGGATGGAAGTCGCGCAAGTCGGGAAAAAGTTGCTCAATTCGAGGTGAAAGTCGCGCGATTCGGGAAAAAGTTGCGCAATTGGAGACGAAAGTCGCGCAATTCAGGGAAAAGTCGCGCAAGTTGGGATGGAAGTTGCGCAATTCGAGGTGAAAGTCGCTCAATTCAGGATAAAGTTGCGCAATTCAAGGTGAAAGTCGCGCGATTCGGGAAAAAGTTGCGCGATACGAGATAAAAGTTGCTCAATTCGAGGTGAAAGTCGCGCGATTCGGGAAAAAGTTGCTCAATTCGGGATAAAGTCGCGCAATTCGAGGTGAAAGTCGCGCAATCCAGGATGAAGTCGCGCAATTCGGGATAAAGTCGCTCAATTCGTATTAATTGTTCAATCATGTAAAGTGAAATTTTCTATAATCAGAACAACACTTTTTCAAAAAAGGAGGCGTACCCATGACGATAAATCATGTTACTGTCGTGGGGGCTGGTGTGATGGGGCGGGGGATTGCGTATGTCTCCGCCCTTGCCGGCTTCAAGACGACATTGGTAGATATCTCGGAAAGTCAGTTACTTGATGCGATGGAAAATGCGAAACAGACAGTACAAAAAGGGATTGCGAGAGGGAAAATAACGGAAGAAAAAAAGCAAATTCTACTTGAAAATTTGCACACGTCTACAGATTTGGCCACGGCGACAAAGGAGACAGATTTTCTGATCGAGGCGGTGCCTGAAAAGCGCTCCCTTAAGCAGAGTATCATGCAAGAGGTAGAAGCGCATGCCAGGGATGGAGTGATTTTTACATCAAATACGTCCACGATCAGTCCGACAGAACTTGCATCCTACACGAATAGGCCTGAACATTTTGCTGTCATGCATTTTTTTAATCCAGTCCACTTAATGAAACTCGTTGAAATTGTAAGAGGACTTGAGACAAGTGATGAGACGGTGAAAAAAGTTCGCAAAGTTGCTGAGAGAATGGGAAAAGAAACGGTAGAAGTGAACGAGTTTCCAGGGTTTGTGACGAGTAGGATTAGCGCGCTCGTTGGGAATGAGGCGTTTCATATGTTACAAGAAGGGGTAGCTTCTGCTGAAGACATTGATAAGGCGATTAAACTCGGATTAAATTTTCCAATGGGACCATTAGAATTGGGGGATTTAGTAGGACTTGATGCGCGGTTGAATAATTTACGTTATTTACATGAAAAATTAGGAGATAAATTTCGTCCAGCTCCCCTATTAGAACAGTATGTAAAAGCGGGCAGGCTTGGGAGAAAAAGTGGAAAAGGAGTCTATGATTATTCAAAGGAGCGTGATTAAATGCGGGAAGTTGTCATCGTGGATGCAGTCCGGACACCCTTTGGGAGGTATAATGGAGCGTTAAAAAATGTTCGTCCTGATGATTTAGCTGCAATAGTGGTCAAGGCATTATTGGAACGGAACCCGAAAGTACAGGCGGAGGAGATTGAGGATGTCGTGCTCGGCAATGCGAATCAGGCTGGGGAAGACAATCGGAACATCGCTCGAATGGCGGCTTTGTTGGCAGGTTTACCTTTAACAGTTGGCGGCACGACGATTAATCGCTTATGTGGATCAGGACTCGATGCAGTTACGTATGCAGCTAGAGGAATTTTAGCTGGTGAAGGGGATATTTATATAGCCGGTGGAACAGAAAGTATGACACGCGCCCCATATGTCATGGCAAAGCCGGAATTGGGGTTTTCTCGAGGAAATAAAGAATTGTTTGATACGACGATAGGATGGAGGTTTACAAATCCACAATTAAAAGAAATGTACGGAACAGATTCGATGCCAGAAACTGCAGAAAATGTTGCCCAGCAATTTGGTGTAACGCGGGAAGAACAGGACGAGTTTTCTTTTCAAAGCCAGATGAAAGCAAAAGAGGCGATAGAAGCTGGCAGATTCGCAGATGAAATCGTTCCGGTTACTTATCAAGATAGACGTGGAAATACAATAACAGTGGATACGGATGAACATCCACGACCTGATACGACTAAAGAAGTTCTTGCTAAATTACGTCCAATTTTTCCAGATGGGACAGTAACCGCTGGAAATGCTTCTGGTGTAAATGACGGAGCAAGTGCACTTCTATTAATGAGTGCTGATAAGGCAGGAGCGCTAGGGATCGAACCTTTGGCAACGTATAGAATGAGTGCGGTGTCTGGATTGGAGCCAGATATTATGGGACTCGGGCCAGTTTATGCAACGCGAAAACTAATACAACGCGCAGCAATGGATCTTGATGAAATTGATCTTATCGAATTAAATGAGGCGTTCGCATCTCAATCGATTGAATGTATCCGGCAATTAGGACTAAACCCGGATAAGATAAATGTAAACGGTGGAGCAATCGCTTTTGGTCATCCGCTAGGTGCAAGCGGAGCGCGAATCTTAACGACATTAGTTTATGAGATGAAACGTCGAGATTCTAGATTTGGTTTAGCGACAATGTGTATTGGTGTCGGACAAGGTATTTCCATGCTAGTGGAAAAATCTTAGGAATTGGTGAGAGCGGGGGAGTGGAATGGCAAATATTTTAACTGAAAAAGAGGATGGTATTTGCACGGTAACGATCTATAGGGAAAAGGTGTTAAATACTTTTAATTATGAAACATTATCCGAATTACAAAACGTTGTAGACGCTATACATTTAGATCCATCCATTCAAGTTGTCATTTTTACAGGAGCCGGTGAAAAGGCATTTAGCGCCGGGGCAGACTTAAAAGAGCGAAAGACATTGACTCCAAATGAGGTGCGGAGAAATGTTAAGGCAATAGTCGATGTGTTTAATGCAATCGCAAACCTGCCTCAACCGACAATTGCTGCAGTTAATGGGTATGCGTTTGGCGGGGGATTTGAGCTCGTACTTGCATGTGATTTTGCAATAGCCTCGTCGAACAGTCAATTTGGACTAACGGAAACGAGTTGGGCAATCATTCCAGGAGCTGGTGGGACACAACGCTTGCCACGCCTAGTTGGGGAAATGCGTGCGAAAGAGTTAATCTTTACAGCTCGCCGGTTTGATGCCACTGAGGCGAAGGAGCTTGGAGTAGTGCTTGATGTTGTGAAACAGGAACGCCTGAGGAAGGAATGTAAGGAACTCGCAGGTCGTATAACAAGTAATGGTCCAGTCGCGATCCGACAGGCAAAATATGCAATTACTCAAGGGATGAACACAGATCTTGAAACAGGAATACGAATAGAATCAAAAGCGTATGAATTGACGATCGATACAGAAGATCGATTGGAGGCACTCGCTGCATTTGCAGAAAAAAGGAAACCAATTTTTAAAGGAGTATAGAGTGCAAACATGTTTTGTAGAATAGCGAAGTGTCCCTCTTCAATGAAGGTTAGGGGTGGTGACATTTCCTTATTTTAAAAAAGATGTCTAGCTTGAATTTTTAACTAGACATCTTTTTAAAATTAAGATGATTCTCTTTTTACGAGTTCTGGTGTGATAATAATTCGTTGTCTTTCTTGATTTGGTTCGCTAATTCGTTTATGCAATAAGTTTGCAGCTTTTGTTCCGGTCACTTGGGCAAATGAAGAAACAGTAGTGAGTGGCGGATAGGAAATTTCGGCCTCAGGAATATTGTCGAAACCGACAATATCTATATCTTTTCCGGGGGTATATCCCATTTTTCGAAGTCCAATAATCGCTCCAAATGCAATCAAATCACTGAAGCAAAAAATCGCTGTTGGAGGATTAGCTTGCTTCATCACTTGCTGTATGACTTCAAGTCCACCTTCCCTTGTTGGCTCACTATCGAGAATTAGTGAATCATCGATTGGGACTCCGGCTTTTTCATGGGCTAGTTGATATCCGTTCATTCGTTCTTGCCATGTAGTGGAATCGGAAATCCCTCCTATAAAAGCAATTCGTTTATGCCCCTTGCCCAATAAATGCGATACTGCCATATCGGCTCCCGATTGATAATCCAGTCCAACATAATCAGAGGTTAAATTAGGCAGTTCTCGAATTCCAAGTACAATTGGAATATCAATTTTTTTAATCCGCTCAACGGTTTCAGCTGAGCTAGCTGAAACTGGGCAAAGTAAAATGCCTCCGACCCGGTTTTCGAGCATAGTTGAAATGAGTCTTTCTTGATCTTTTAATGAATCAAATGTAGTTCCTAATAAAACAGTATAGCCATATTTCTCTAGTTCCCGGTGCACCCCAAGTAAAAATTGAGCAAAAAAAGTATTTCCTACATCAGTAATAATTGTACCGATTGTAGTGGAACTCTGTGAGCGTAAATTTGCTGCTACCCGATCATACACATAGCCCAGTTCTTCCATTGATTTTAATACTTTCTCTCTCGTTTTATCCGCAACCTTGGGACTGTTGCGAACAATTAGCGAAGCGGTCGCTCGAGAAACTCCAGCATGATTTGCGACATCTTGCAATGTTACACGGCGTGGTGGTTTATTAATCATTTTTGTCCCCCCATATCGATGTAAAACCCGTGCATATCTCTATATATAATCAGCTTTATTATAGTACATACGAGTAATAAAGTATAGGAACTCACGGTATTATTTTACATTTTTCTCCACATTTATCCTCATAATGTAGTTAAATGATTATTTTTGTTACAATGTGAATGGTGTATGCAAACAAGATTGCCCCTACGATGAGTACTAATGCAAAGGGAATATTCCACACACTAATCTGATACGAATTTCTTTTTAGTTCGTTAGCTAAAATCGACAACGATACATTAAATGGACTGTACATGACAGTACTCAAACTACACATAATTAAAACAATCGCTAAAGGAATACTTGAGATTTCTGACAAAATTGGTTGTAAAATTTCCGCTAATAAAACAATAGAAACGAGCGGATGAAAGCCGATAAAGGAAGTTATAAAAAAATACAATCCAATTAACCCAAATAAAATGATTGTTTGATTAGAAAAGTCAATGAAAACATTTTGTAAGTAAGTTAAAATTTTCGTTTCAGCGACCATATGAACGAAGAAACCTGCTGTTAAAAACATAAAGAAAAAATTGGCTAATCCTTTCGTCTTTAGTTTCCAATGAGCTAAACTATGTGTAAAATATCGATGTGCTTTCTTTATTTTAAACGACCAAATGAGAGATATCGGAATGATTAATAATACCAATGAAAAAAGATATCCTTGTTGTAAAACTTTATTTAAAATAGTGACGGTGATGACTAATAATAGGAGCAAGATGAACAGTTCCTTAATTTTTGCCAAAATGGATGAAAGAGAAACGTTCGTCTCCACAGCCTGAATGGTCAAATGGGCATATTTACGTTTTCCAAAGATTGTATCAAGATAAAGCAATGTCCCAGAGAAAAATAGTAGAAAGGGAAAGATAAAAATATATTCCTTGTCCGTAATTTCAAGCGACTTGATGATCATAATTTCCATTGGACTCCACATTAAACAAAGTGCATATGCTCGTAACAAACTTTGTGTATAAAATTTATCCGTTATCGGTTTTGGATAATTTTTCAAAGATGTTTGCAAAGAGTGCAGTACGAGCGGAATGGTAGCTATGTTTAGAAACAAGCCAAGTATATGACTGACCAGTCCACCACGTCGATATAAATCCCCTCCATGTGAAACCTTATATTCGAGAAGAGAACGTAAATGTTTATCATATCGGCCGACTAATATGAGTGAATTTAAAAACGGAAGCAGTAAAAATAGAGCTAGTATCCCAAGCATGGAATCAAACTGCAGGAAAAATTCATGCCAAGAAAGCCCGTTAGTAATGAAAAGAGTTAATCCAATTATGTAAAATAAAATCCCTGAATAAAGATATAGTCCCCGTGCATAAAAAAAGGAAACGATAATTGTAATATTAGCTATAACCCCTACAATCTGAAATAATTCCTCATTTGGAAATAGCATCGCCAATATATATAAAATGATTAACATCGGATAGAGAAAAAGACGCAGCATGAAACAACCTCCTGATAATAATAGCGCTGAATATCTGACATTTGCTGATTTTGCGTATAGTTCGCTTGTATACATCCAGCAACCTAACTATCTATTAAATTCAATACTTTTCTAAAAGGGAGTTGAATTTTTTATTATTCTAGTGTATTATATTGTTAACGATTACAATTAGATCGATCTAACGAAAACTCACTATCTATTATACTACTCCTTTTTCTTGGAAAATCAATAGGGTATGAGGGCTTAGGGAAAATTTTAAGTTAAAATTAGATCGATACAATTTTATAGAGGGTGATCAGATGGTACTTACAGTTTCGAACTCTTATGTAGAGGGGAAATGGTTAGATACGGATCGTGAACAGGTTGATATCATTAATCCGTACTCTAACGAAAAAATTGGTGTGCAATATTTGGCGACAAAAGATGATGTGGAGCGTGCACTTGAGGCTTCCTATCGGAGTAAAAAAGAAATTAAACAAATTCCATCGCTCAAACGAGCAAATATTTTAAAGAATGCAGCAGCTCTTTTAACAGAAAGAAAAGAAGAGTTTGCAAAACTATTATCTAGTGAACTAGGAAAACCTTTAAAAAATACATTAGATGAGATAGATCGATCTATCGAAACGCTCGAACTATCCGGCGAAGAAGCAAAACGTTTACATGGTGAGACAATGCCAGGGGATGTATCCTCTCGTGGGATGAATACAATGGCTGCAACAATCCGTGTTCCAGTTGGTGTGGTAGCAGCAATTACACCATTTAACGCACCACTTAATTTAGTTTGTCATAAAATTGGCCCAGCTTTTGCAGGCGGAAATGTAACCATTTTAAAACCGGCACCTCAGACGACATTAATTGCGACCGCTTTACTGAATCTATTATTTGAAGCAGGATTTCCGAAAAATTCGATTAATATGGTATTAGGCGGAGTTGAGGTCGGACAGCAAATTGTCAGTGATGATCGTGTAAACGTGATTTCATTCACTGGTGGAATTGTAGCAAGCACGAATATTTCTCAGATTGCCGGAATTAAAAAGCAACTGTATGAATTAGGTGGAAACGCTGCAACAATCGTTCATGAAGATGCTGATTTAAATCGTGCAGCAACGCAATGTGCACGGACAGGATACTCCAACTCTGGTCAAAGCTGTATTTCTGTTCAACGAATTTATGTGCATGATTCAGTAGTGGATGAATTCACGGAAAAGCTTGTAGAAGAAGTGGCAAAACTTAAAGTCGGTGATCCACTTGATCCAGCAACAGATGTTGGAACGTTAGTTGACGAAAATGCAGCGAATAGAATTATGAACTGGATCGATGAAGCTGTAAAATCCGGTGCAGAAGTTTTACACGGTGGAGAGAAAAATGGTGCGTCTGTTGTTCCGACAGTGCTTAAAAATCCTCCTAAAGAGGCAAAAGTTGTTTGTGAAGAAGTGTTTGGGCCGATCGTTAGCGTCATTCCATATTCTGAACTTGAGGAAGCAGTTGCTGAAGCGGATAATTCTCCGTTCGGTTTGCAAGTTGGAATTTTTACAAATAAAATTGACCTAGCATACAAAGTGGCAAGTGAAATGGAAGTTGGCGGTGTTGTGATAAACGGTACATCGAATTTCCGACTCGATCACTGGCCGTATGGTGGCGTGAAGAATAGTGGGATCGGTAGAGAAGGTCCACGTTTTGCCGTTCAGGAGTTGACAGAATCTAAAATGATTGTACTTCGTATGGATTAAGTTGGTGTAAAGATGAAAGCTCTATATATAGAAAAACCCGGAGAAATTACGTGGAAAACGGTATCCTCCGTGGGAAAAGTAAACAGCGATGAAGTGAAATTAAAAGTAATTTATGGGGGCATTTGCGGTTCAGATGTTTCTGTTTTTAAAGGAAAACTGCCACATGCAGCATATCCCGTCATTCCGGGTCATGAAATTTTGGGAGAAGTAGTGGAAGCTGGAAAGACTGCTAGTGTTCAAGTTGGCCAGCGTGTCGTCGTACAACCCAATTCTTATTGTGGTGAATGTGAATTTTGCCAAGCTGGAAAGACAAACATTTGCCCAGAAAAAAAATCTCTCGGCATTAATGAACATGGTGGTTTTGCCGAGGAATTTATCATTTCATCCAAATATATTATCCCTGTACCAGACCAGCTGCCGAATGAGCGAGCAGTATTGATTGAACCTTTAGCAGTCATTGTTCATGCATTAAAAAAGGTGAAAATAGACGAAAACACGTCCGTTGCAGTTATTGGTTGTGGAACTGAAGGTATGCTTGCGGTTGCATTAGCAAATTACTTAGGAGGCAACATTACGGCAATTGATATTAATCCTGAAAAGCTTCAAAAAGTGAAAGAGCATTATCCGGATATTGAAATTAAACACCCGGAAGAAGTAACTGAAAATCAGTACGATGTCACCATTGAAGTTGCAGGAGTTCGCGCATCCTTTGAGCAAAGTATTGAAATTGTTAAACCAGGTGGATCCGTAGTAGCAGTCGGTTTCCCAGCCGTGGCGAAAATTCCGGTGGTGAAAATGGTTCGAAAAGAGTTATCGATTTTTGGGTCGATTATTTATAATGTACCAGACGATTTTCTAGCAAGCATCACATACTTATTAGATGAAAAGTTTTACGTAGAGCCAATTATTTCAGAAGTTTTGCCGATTGCTCACTTTGAAAAAGCATATGAAAAAGCTGTTTCAGGTCATTACAGAAAAATTGTTCTGGAATTTTAAAATGAAGGGAAGGGGAAAGCTCCCCTTTTTATAAAAAAGTAGATCGATATAACGGTGAAAAAATTTTATTTTAGGAGGCAAGGAAATGTCGAAGAAACTAGTTTCAAATTTATTAGTAGAGTATTTAGAAGATCGTGGTGTAGAGCATATTTTCGGATTATGTGGTCACACAAATATTGCTTTCCTTTCTCAACTTGAGAAAAGTTCAATCAAGTTTGTAAACGTTCGTCATGAACAAATTTCGGCTCATATGGCAGATGGATATGCGCGTGTAACGAAAAAGGCTTCAGTTGTACTTAGCCACTTGGGGCCTGGATTAACAAACGCTGCAACAGGAGTAGCGAATGCTGCACTCGATTCCATTCCAATGGTGGTAATCGCAGGGGACATTCCAACACATTTTTACGGAAAACATCCTCACCAAGAAGTGAACTTACACGCAGATGCTTCTCAATACGAAATTTATCGTCCATTTGTAAAACGTGCATGGCGTGTAGACCGTCCAGATTTAATGCCTGAAATTATGGAAAAAGCATTTCAACTTGCTGAAACAGGGAGACCTGGCCCAGTTTTAGTATCCGTTCCAATGGATATTTTCTCAAAAGAAATTGACGAATCATTATTTGATCGTGCCAAACACCATACTCGCTCAATCACAAAGCCATCAATCGACGATGTGAAAGCGAAAGAAATTATTGAAAAACTTGTTGCATCGAAGAACCCAGTTGTTTATGCGGGCGGAGGTGTTATCTTAGCAGATGCGGCGGAAGAACTTCGCGAATTTGTTGAGCACTTCGACATCCCAGTTGCCCATTCATTGATGGGGAAAGGCGTCATGTCAGATGATAATGATTTAACTTTAGGAATGACAGGATTCTGGGGAACAAAATTCATTAACGAAAAAACACGTACAGCAGACACTATTTTAGCATTAGGTACGCAATTCGCTGAAGCAGACAGTAGCTCATGGGAATCTGAATATACATTCGATATTCCAAAAACAAAATTGATCCAAATTGATATTAGCGCAGATGAAATCGGCCGCAACTACCCAGTAGAAATTGGAGTCGTTGCTGATTTGAAACAAGCATTAACGGTATTAAATCGTGTGGCGAAAGAGTTGTATCCGGAAGGGGTTTCTAACGAAGCAATTAAAGAAGAAATTCGTAATAATAGAAAAGAATTCCGTGCAAGCAACCAAGAAGTACGTGAAGACAGTAGCTATCCATTAAAACCACAACGAATTTTAGCAGACGTAGAAGCAGTTATTCCAAAAGACGCATATATCACAACAGATGTAGGCTGGAATAAAAATGGTGTTGGACAGCAATTCCCGATTTACAAAGCGGGTAGCATCTTGACTCCAGGTGGATTTGCAACTATGGGATTCGGTGCACCTGCAGCAATGGGGGCAAAACTTGCAGCACCTGACAATGTCGTTATTTCTCTCGTAGGAGATGGAGGATTCGGGCAAAACCCGGCACTTCTAGCAACTGCAGCTGAGGAAAACATTCCTGTAGTTTGGGTTATTATGAACAATGACTCGTTCGGAACGATTGCAGGTTTGCAGAAAGCTCATTATGATACTACTTTTGGTACAGTCTTTGACAAATCTCCTAATTACGCCGAAGTAGCAAAAGCCTATGGAATCGAAGGAATCAGAATCAATTCCGCTGACGAATTTAAGCCAGCACTCGAAAAAGCGATCAAAATGAATAAACCTGTAGTAATCGATGTACCGATGATCAACAATCCAGTACCAACAGATGGACACTGGAACATCATGGATATTTACTCACCAGGTAAAAAAGTTTACCACGTAACAGTAGAATAATAATTAAATGAAAGAACGAACGAACGTCCCCTTTACTTAGTTAGGTAGAGGGGATTTTTAATATAGATAAATAGGAAACTATGAGATAGCCGTGATTATGAAGAGTGGATACGCTCTATGCCAAGTGTCGCGTGTTCTTCGCTGAGTGAATTCGTGCTATGCTAAGTGCCACGCGTTCTATGCCAAGTGAGTATGCTCTATGCCAAGTGCCGCGCCACTTATGCTTTGTGAATCACATTTTCCACCAAGTGATGCATTCCTTACACAAAAAACGACTTCCTCTCGGATAGCCGTTTTTACAAGTCGATTAATTGTTTCGTTTCTGCTGATTGTTTTATCGCTAATACAACTTTCAATGTTTCTAATGCGTCTTCTCCTGAAACGAGGGGAGAAGCTTTTTGGTTTATTACATCAATAAAATGATGTAATTCGGTTGTCATTGGATCATTGTCCACAACACCCAATATTTCCTCACTCAACGGATGATCCCATCCGTATTTTTCTCCTTCGTATGTATACATTTTCATGCTAGGGAAGGCGATGCTACCTTTAGTGCCAAAAAAGTAATAGCAGTTTTCTTCTCCGTAATGTGGATATTTAGGGTTTTCCCCAGTTGTAAACTCATAGGACCACGGAGCAGGTACTCCATCAGTAATGAAATAATTCACCGTAGGTCCATCCTTCATTTCCAGTAACACAGAGGCTGCATCTTCTACTTCATTGCTACGGATACGATTTTGTGAGGAGGCATACACGCGCTCAATGTCTCGACCAGTTACAAAACGTAAATTATCAATATCATGTGCAGCATTTATTAAAAGGGGACCACCACCGCCTGTTGAAACACGCCAGCTCTCTTTAAAATAGTCATGGTCTTTTGCTAAAGTAAAAAGCATGTTTACACCAATCAAATCGCCGATGGCTCCAGATAAAATTACTTCACGTAATCGCATAATGTTATTAGAAAACCTCCGGTGATGGCCGACAAGCAGTTTAATGCCTGCTTCCTGAGCGATACGAACAATCTCATCCCCTTCTTCTACGGTTGCAGCAATTGGTTTCTCAACCAAAACGTCAATGCCTCGTCTGGCACATTCACGAACTGCCTCCAAATGCAGCTGATTCGGGAGAGTAATAATTGCCCCGTCAATATCACATGTCGCTAACAACTCTCGGTAATCAACAAAAAGGGGGACGTTCATTGCTGCTGCGCGTTCTTTTGCTAATATGTCTTGCCCCGCAACAGCAACAAGTTCGACCCCTTCTAATTCTATTATATCTTTTGCAAATTTATAGCCGTGATTTAGCCCAAGTACTGCAAGTCTTACTTCTTTCATCATGACCAACTCCTACGCCTTCTTAAATTTACTCTTTACATTTTCAAATAAGTTTGTTTGAGAAAGTAAAGTAAAAATAAATACGACCGATAAAATTAACGTAATTGGCGTGTTGATGAAACCGAGTAAAAAGTCTCCCGCTCCTTCAGAACTCATGTATGCCCGTCGGAAAGACGTATCAACAAGGGGGCCTAAAATTATCCCAAGAACAAGCGGTGCAACTGGGAAGTTATTGATTTTCATAAAGAATCCAACAATTCCAAAGCCAAGCATCCAATAAACATCAGTGATATTATTGTTTAAAGAATAAGAACCGATGATTGTTATAACAGCAATAATAGGAAGTAAAATTTGCTTCGGTACTGTTACAACACGGATAAAAATGGATACGACGAGTAATCCGAAGATAAGTAAGAAAATATTAGCTAATGCAGATGAGCCAACCATCATCCAAAACAGGTCACTACTTTGTTCCATCAATAATGGACCAGGTTGTAAGCCATGGATAAATAGCGCACCGATAAATATTGCTGTAACTGCATCCCCGGGAATTCCTAGTGTTAAAAGTGGAATAAGCGCTCCACCGATTGCTCCACTATTTGCAGCTTCTGGTGCAATTACACCATCATAGGAACCTTCACCAAATGGACGGTTCGACTTTTTGACGGTTCGTTTTGCGTGATCATACCCAAGTAAGGCAGCAATCTCTCCACCAGCACCAGGTAAGGCCCCAATGAACACACCCATAATAGAAACACGTAAAGACATCGGCAAAAATTTCAAGAAAAAAGCAATTGTTGGAAAGGCAGTTTTCTTCAAAATCGCATTAATTCCAGATTTATTAATTGTTCTCATTTGGAACAAAATTTCAGACATACCGAATAACCCTAATAATGCTACAACAAAATTTACACCGCTCATTAATTGTAAGGAACCAAATGTAAATCTTGTACCGCCACCGATTGTATCCATCCCTACAAGTCCAACTAAAATTCCGGCACCAGCGGCAAAAATTCCTTTCGCTGTAGCTCCTTTACTGAGACTGCCCACTAAAAGTAATCCGAGTAGGGCAAGTAACAAATAGTCACGTTGACCAAAATTAATCGCAATTTTTGCTATAAGCGGTGCCGTTGTTCCTAAAATGATAACCCCAATCATCCCACCTACGAAAGAAAATACCGTCGTAAGGGTTAGCGCCATTTTCGCTTCTCCCTTTTGAGCTAATGGATAACCATCAAATGAAGTTGCGACGTTCGATGGACCACCTGGCATATTAATTAAAATCGCAGCTCGTGAACCACCAAATACACCACCATAATAAACCCCTAACATAATTGCTAATGCATCCAAAAGATCCCATGAATAAGTAAGGGATAGTACTAACGCAATACATAATGTTACAGATAGGCCTGGAATCGCTCCAAGAATAATTCCGACAAACGTACCTGCTGCAACATAAAATAATAACTTAATATCTAAAAGTGGAACTAGTAATTGTTGAATGACTTCCATAACCAACTCTCCTCGTCTTAAGGAAAAATAATGTGAAACAATTTCGAAAACACTAAATCAATGACGATAATACTAATGATAGAAACTAAAAGATTTGTTTTCCAAGAAACGCCTCTTAAATAAATCATACTAACTGATAAGAAAATAAATGTTGCGACGATAAAAGGAATAAAGGATAGCAACAAAACGTATAAGACAACAATAATAAAATAAGTTAAAATTAAACCGTATTGCCTCATAGTCATTTCCATATTTTCAACGGAGGTAGTCTCACTTGTCATTTCGGTATCATCATTATTAACTTTATGAGAAATAGACTCAGTCGCTGCAGCCTTCTTTTTAGGCCGTTCTTGAATGAGAACAGTTATTCCAGTAATCATCATCACAATCGCAATTAATGCTGGAAGGAAACTACCACCTGAAGGGTCAGTAATAGAGGCTTTTTCCATGACAAATGTTTGACTTAAAAAAACAAGACTGACAATAATCATAATTACTCCAGGAGCAAATGCTTTTATCTTTTGCATTTTCTAAACTCCTCCTTTTGATTAAATTACTATGCAAAAATTTCTATATCTGAGTGTAAAACAAAGGAGAGCTCGCAAATCGCGAGCTATCCAATTAGATTTCACTCTTATTCTTCCACTTTAGGAATGTCAAATTCTTCCGGTGATTTTGCTGTTTCTCCAGCCTCATATAACATCCAAGCTGAAGTAGAGCGGTTTTGATCTACATAATCAATTGCTTCTTGCCCACTTATATTCATGTATTCCATACCAAGATTTGATAACGTATCTTTAAACTCATCCGTTTCAACTGCTGCTTGGAAAGATTCAGAAAGTTTTTCCACAATATCTGCTGGTGTATCTTTATGAGCAAATACTGCTTGGAACGGACCCCAAGGTAAGTATTTATCAATTTCAGGGTAAGAGTCTGTAATCGCAGGAACATCAGGTAATGCCTCAATTGGTTCTTCATTCACAACGGTTAGCATTCGAAAGTCACCTGACTCAACATAATCTTGTGCAGCTGAAACTGTTACTGCGGTAACATCAACTTCGCCACCTAAAAGTGCAGTCGTAACCGGACCTTCCCCGTCATATGGTACTGTTTTGAATTCTGTTCCCAATTCGTTTTGAAGCATAGCAAGAACGACACTTGGAAGTCCACCTTCACCAGTGGTACCAAAAATAAGCTCATTAGGCTTTTCTTTAGCAAATTCAACTAAGTCTTCTAGTGTTTCAAATGGTGAATCCGCTTTTACGATAATTCCAGCGAACGAGTTTGCAATGATAGTTACTGGAACAAAATCTTCTTGATAACTGCGGTCAGAAATATCTAAAACTTGATAAAGGTTCGGGTTTTCTGCTCCAAATAATAATGTATATCCGTCTGCAGGCTGATCGTGTACATACTGCGTAGCAATAGCTCCTGCAGCTCCTGCTTTATTTTGCATAACAAGTGAACCATCAATTTCACTTTCTACCATTGGTGCAAGTGTTCTAGCGATTATATCTGTCGCTCCACCTTCACCCCACATGATGATCCCATCAATGTTTTTTTCTGGATAAGAACTTGCTGATTCTTTTTCTGCACCTGCATTGTCTTTCTTTTCTCCATCGCCTGAACCACAAGCTGCTAAAACTAAAATAATTATTGCGAAAATTGGAACAATAAATGTAAGTGACTTACTCTTCATGTTGTTTCCCCCCATTATGTTTAATTGTTGCACTCTTATAGATAAGAGCGCAACAATTCTTTATTCGCCTACTTTAGGAATACCTAGTTCTTCTGGAGAAATATCTGTTTCGCCTGCGTCATAAAGCATCCAAGTTGAAGTTGACTGGTTCGCTTTTACAAACTCTTCAGCTTCTTCTCCATGTAAGTTCACCGGATCAACGCCAAGGCTTGTAAGCTTTTCAATGAATTCTTCGTCTTCTTGTGCAGCTTTAAATGCATCACTTAATTTTTGAACGACGTCTTCTGGTGTATCTTTATGTGCGAAAATACCTTGGAAAGGTCCCCATGGTAAATATTGTTCGAACTGAGGATAAATATCCGTAATCGGCGGTACATCCGGTATAGAGTCTAATGAACTATCATTTAGAACAGCTAGCATTTTAAAATCGCCTGAATCGACATACTCTTGTGCTGCAGAGACTGCAAGAACGGTTACATCAATTTCATCTCCAAGTAATGCAACAGAGAGAGGACCATCGCCATCATAAGGGATCAGATTAAACGCAGTATCCAGCTCGCTCTTTAACATTGCACTTGCAACATGTGGCAGGCCACCCTCACCTGAAGTACCCATTAATAGTTTACCGGGATTCTCACTCGCATAATCTACTAAATCTTCAAGCGTATCAAACTCGGAATCTTTATTTACAACAATTCCAGCATAACTTTGTCCAATAATAGAAACTGGTACAAAGTCATTTACGTAATCCCTTTCAGAAATCTCTAGAAGTTGATAAAGGTTAGGGTTTTCAGCACCGAATAATAATGTATATCCGTCTGCTGGCTGATCATACACATATTGTGCACCGATTGCACCACTTGCTCCAGTTTTATTTTGCATAATTAAGGAAGCACCAATCTCATCTTCAGCAATGGAAGCGAGAGTTCTTGAAATAATATCTGTTGCTCCACCTTCACCCCACTGAATTACACCATTGATATCTTTCTCTGGGAATGAAGATGCTGCATCATTATCTTTTGTTGCGCTAGCTTCATCCGTACTTTTATCTCCTCCGCCACAAGCTGCTAAAGCGAATATAGCTACTAAACTAAGTAATATTCCAATCCTACGGAAAAATTTATTCATTTCTCACTCTACCTTTCTATTTATTATAATTCATTTATTTGTATAATGATAAGAATTAACTACTGGAAAATTCACCACCTTTTATAATTTATGGTTGAAAACGGTTACCTTTACGATATTAAAAATTCCATCTAATGGAACTCTATATCCCCAAATGGAATTTAAGGATAAAAGCATTCTATCATAAAAAAAACTAGCTGTCATCCGAAATTTCTAAAATAAATAAATTTTGTTGTATTCTCATAAATTTAAATAGAAGATATGGTGATTATTACAATTAATACTGTGATTTTAAGGTTGAATACTATTTATTACAGTCCAACAAGTATAAGGAATAAAAAAATTTGATAATTTAAATGAATTGTTTTAAACTAAAGTTATAATTCTATTGTACAGAATCGAGTTCCATTACTGGAAAACTAAAAGGGAGAACTGTCGATAATGGAAAATAATCCGCAAGTTATTCGTTCGGTACAACGAGCGATCGATATTCTTCACAGTTTTAGTGAAGAGAGAGCAGAATTAACATTGACAGAAATATCAAATGAAACAGGACTCGCTAAATCGACGACAACAAGATTATTAGCGACATTGGAAGAAAATAAGTTTGTAGAAAAAGAGGCAACATCAGGAAAGTATCGACTAGGCAGAAGCCTATATTTTTTGGGACATGCAGCTGGACGTTCAATTGAATTAAAAGAAGTTGCCAAAGGAACGATGATTCGCTTGCGGGATCAGTTAAAAGAAACGGTAAATCTTTATGTGCTTGAAGGAGAAAACCGTGTCTGTATTCAACAATTTGAGAGCTTGCAATCAGTAAAACATATGATCCAAATTGGACAGAAGTTACCTTTAACTGTAGGAGCAAGTGGGAAAGTTTTACTTGCATATGAATCGAAGGAATTTATTGAAGAAATTATGGAAAAGCAAGTAATGGTAAAAAGCAAAACTGCCTTATTTTCCGAATTGAATATGATTACGCTTGAAAAATATGCGGAAAGTATTGAAGAAAGAGAAACTGGAACTTCGGCTGCAGCTGCTCCTATCTTTAATATTCACGGGGAAGTAGTCGCAGCACTTTCTGTTTCCGGGCCAGCACAGCGTTTTAATCCAAGTAAAGTTGCAGAATTGAAAACGATTTTAGTAGCAAGCGCGTTGGAGATTTCTAATAATATGGGTTATTCGTTGTAAATTAGGTGTAGAGCACCCATGGGCGGATAAGAAAGTATAAATCCTTTCTTACTGCATAAGTGCAACTAAGGCTTTGCGCCTAACGTCGGCATCTCCTATGAAAGGGAATGTTTATCTTAGCGATAAGCCAAGTTTTCTAATAAGGAAGGGGTTACTGTAAGAAGAGTACAGTCTCTTCCCTCGTAACGTTTAGATCGATCCATAATTTACGAAAGTACATTTGGATAAGTATTCACAAAAACTTAAAAAAAGGCTTGACTCAAGAGCATAAGGACAACATAACCGACTGTCTTGCGCCAGCATGGCTCTGAGGAGGGCCGACTAAGAATAGGCTTTGCGCCTAACGTCGGTTTTCCCCTATGAAAGGGGCATGTTACTTTAGCAATGAGTCAAGCTTTCTAATATATTGATGGAGGTAGGGGTTAGAATGACAGCTAAGAAATTCGGTCCGTTAACCGGTATAAAGATTCTTGATATTTCAACGATGATTGCAGCGCCATTTGGAGCGACGTTGTTAGCGGATTTTGGAGCAGAAGTGATTAAAATAGAATTACCAAATAAAGGAGATACCCTTCGGACAGTTGGGCCTTGGAAAGGAGACGAGGCACTTCGTTGGCCAGGGCTTGCTCGAAATAAAAAATCCCTTACTTTAGATATTCGTACAGACGAAGGAAAAAAGATTTTTAAAAAATTAATAGCCCAATCGGATATATTAATTGAAAACTTCCGTCCAGGAACATTGGAAAAATGGGATTTGGGATATGAGGAATTAAAGAAAGAAAATCCAGAGCTTGTAATGGTTCGAGTATCTGGTTATGGTCAGACTGGTCCATATAAACATAAAGCAGGATTTGGGACACCTGGTACGGCGTTTAGTGGACACACTGCACTTCAAGGATATCCAGATCGTCCTCCAGTAAGTCCTTCTTACTCATTGCTTGATTATATTACAGGAGTATATGTAGCATTTGCAGCTGTTACTGCGCTTTATCATCGTGACACTGGGGAAGAGGGAGAAGGTCAAGTAGTTGAAATGGGACTCTATGAATCTATTTTCCGGATGCTAGAGTTTCTCATCGCAGAATATGACCAAAATAAAATGGTTCGCGAGCGGACACCAGGACTCTCCGGTCATTCAAGTCCTGCAGGAACATATGAAACAAAAGATGGAAAATTCGTTGTCCTAGTTTGTAGTACAGATTCAACATTCGACCGTCTTGCCAAATCAATGGGGCGCGAAGATATGTTAGAAGATGATCGTTATTATACAAATGCGGTCCGTCTAAAACATAATGATGACGTTCAAAAAATCGTTTCTGACTGGATCAAACAATTTACACAAAAAGAATTAACGGAAAAATTAGATGCAGACGGTGTACCTGTTAGCCCGATTTACACCATTGAAGATATCTTCAATGATCCACAATATAAAGCACGTGAAAATATTGTTGAAGTAGAACATCCTCGTCTAGGTAAAGTGAAAGTGCCAGGTATTGTGCCGAAGTTTTCTAAAACTCCAGGAGCTATTCGCCACCGTGCACCTGAACTAGGTGAACATAATAATGAAATTTTAAGCGAAGCACTCGGCCTTACAGAAGAAGAAATTAATGCACTCAAAGAACAAGGAGTGATTTAAGTGGTAAATATTTTAGCCTTACCGGAACAAGTAACCATATGTGAAGTTGCACCACGGGATGGCTTTCAATCGATTCAAGAGTTTATTCCTACAGAAGATAAAGTGAAGATCATTCGTAAATTAGCACGGACAGGAATTTCATCACTTGAGATCACATCTTTCGTGCATCCACGGGCGATTCCGCAACTGAAAGATGCAGAAGAAGTAGTACGCACAGTGATCGACGAGCTTGAGGGGGTAGATGTACGCGCGCTCGTACCTAATTTACGTGGAGCAGAAAGAGCAGTCGGCGCTGGCGTCCGCAAATTAAAAACAATGCTATCAGCGACTGATTCTCACAGTCTATCTAATGCGAATGCGACTGTAGCAGACGCACAAGATAAACAGAGTCCTATCTTTGAATTTGCAGCAAAGGAAAACATTGCTGTCATGGGCTCCATCTCTGTTGCATTCGGTTGCTCGTTTGAGGGAATTGTTCCGACTGAGCGCTTAATCGAAATCGTTCGTCGTTATGAGGCAGCAGGAGTTCGAGAAATTTCTCTCGCCGATACAACAGGAATGGCCCAACCAAAGCAAGTATATGATGTGTTAGGCGTTCTGCAAGCAGAATTTCCACACATCGATTATTCGATGCATTTTCACAACACCCGTGGAATGGCACTTGCCAATACATTAGCAGCATTGCAACAAGGAGTAACATTGTACGACAGCTCCATCGCGGGGCTCGGTGGTTGTCCTTATGCTCCGGGCGCGACCGGAAACGTATCGACCGAAGATCTCGCTCATATGCTGGAAGAAATGGGCATCAAAACTGGAACGAATCTTAACGCACTGATCTCAGCAGCTAAAGACGTGCGCAACATCATTGGCGTTCCAGGCGACAGCTATATGTTAGCAGCCGGTCCATCCTCATCTTTGCATGAGGAATTGCCAAGTGGACAACAGAAAGTAGAAGAATGATTTAGAAGGTCCTTACCTAAATGAGAGGTGAGGGTCTTTTATATATAAAATAAGAAAAACAAAGGATTATTGCCTATTGATTTGAGATACCATAACAAATAAACAATGTAGGGGGTTTTTGAAGATTAGCTCAAGGCTTGTTGTGACAAGGATTCTGCAAAATTCTAACTTATTTACAACGAGAAGGCACACAGAAATGGATTTTTGTTTGAAGTTGAGCAATCAAGGTAAAAGTCGCGCGATCGCATCAGAAGTTGCGCCATTCAAGGTAAAAGTCGCGCGATCGCGTAAGAAGTTGCGCAATTCAAGGTAAAAGTCGCGCAATCGCATCAGAAGTTGCGCAATTCAAGGTTAAAGTCGCGCGATCGCATCAGAAGTTGCGCAATTCAAGGTAAAAGTCGCGCGATCGCATCAGAAGTTGCGCAATTCAAGGTTAAAGTCGCGCGATCATATCAGAAGTTGCGCAATTCAAGGTGAAGGTCGCGCAATCGCGTCAGCAGTTGAGCAAGCCGTAGTAAGGTCGCCAAAAATAGCCAAAATAATAACAGAAGGGGCTGTCCAGAAAGTCAGTGAAAACTGAATTTCTGTGACAGCCCTCTTTTTTAGATAGGGAAAATATGCATGAGTATACTGCTCTATTAGCGACACTTCATCTGTCACGTGATTGCAAAGAATCAATTATCTAAACCAAAATCCATCAGTTACACTATAGAATTACTCAGATAAAGCGTAAACAACTTAGCTACAAATTCAACTCAGCCTTTCCCGTAGGCATCCACTATCTCACTATTCATTCCTCAAACAGCCCTATTACATTTCATATTTTGCTTACCATTACTTTTTGTCACCTTGCCAACCGAGTGATTTAGAAATCTGGTTTGCGGTATGAAGGACTTGTTCGGCAATTTTTGTTTCTTTACTTGGGGGGAGTTTCTGTGAAGTCGTACTAATACTGACAGATGCAGTAATCCTTCCTTTATGGTCAAATATTGGTGCTCCGATACTTGATACCCCTTTTATAACGTCCTCATAACTGACTGAGTATCCTTTTTTCCTAATATCTTTAATGAGGCTCCAATAATCATTATGCTTTATTTCTGAGTGAACAGTGATATTTTTTTCATCAGGAGTTGCTAGGATTTCGTCGATTTTTTTGTCATCAAGAAAGGCTAGCATCGCTCTTGGTGCAGCTCCAACATAGAGAGGCCACACGTCTCCAATGTTTAACAATAAAACTTGAACATAGATACCTTCGATTCGTTCGACGCATAAAGAAGCATCATTATTTAAAATACATAAATATGTGGTGTCATCAGTGTTATTCGTCAACTCTTTTAAATAAGGTAAGGCAATTTCTCTAACGTCGATGCGGCGTTTGACGATGTTTCCGAGTTCTAATAATCGAAAGCCAAGTCGATATGTACCTTCTACACTACCGTATTCTACGATATTATCTAGCATCAATGTCTGTAAAATTCGGTAACAAGTAGTTTTATTTATGTTAGTTTGTCTTGCAATTTCTGTTAATCCTACACCCTCTTTGGTTCTTTCTAGGAAAGTGATAACGGTCAGTGCTTTTTCAATTACTGCGACTGTATTAGGATTTTTCTTTTGATTCATATGTTTAATCCCCTTATATTTCCATAAATTTCATAAAACAAGTACTTGTTTTTATAACCAACGTATACTTTTTACAAGAATATATCAAGTATTAGATTGTTTCTTTTCATCCATAAATCCACTCCAAAAAAATTTTTCCAAAAAAATTCACCTATGAAAAAACCAATACTTTCAACATTTTTACCAATAACTCGACAAAAAAAGACACAAATCCATCTTGACGGATTTATTTTTTTACAGTATATTTAATTTCATCAAAAAGAGAACTAACGGTTCACAATATGAACCCAAGTAATAATTCATAAAATTCTATATGTAAACGTCATCTTATTTTCATGTGAAGAGATTGATTTATTACATAAAAGGAGCATATAAACATGTCTACGATAAGTTCAAAGCCAGATTTAAAGGGGAAAGTTGCTTTAGTGTCGGGTGCACTGGGTGGAATTGGGCTTTCTTCAGTGAAAACATTTCTTCGTGAAGGGGCTAAAGTAGTTGCTACAGATTACCACGGTACAGAAGCACTTCATGAAAAAGTTTCTACAGGTGACTTACTAACAGTCGATTGTAATATTACGGATGAAGCGGATGTTGAAAATTTAATTGCCGAAAGTGTCGCAAAATTTGGGCGACTGGATATTGTTGTTCATTGTGCTGGCATTTATGAAACAACACATGAAAACGATTTAACGTTAGATAATTGGAAAAGAATGATCGATATCAATTTAACAGGAACTTTTTTAGTAACAAGTAAAGCGTTTCAAGTAATGAAAAAACAACAATCCGGAAAAATTATTTGTCTAGCCTCTAATGCAGGACAAACTGGTGGAGATCTGGCTGGACTGCATTATGCAGCTTCAAAAGGTGGAGTAATTGCTTACACGAAAAGATTAGCCAAAGCAGGTGCCAAACATAATGTCTATGTGAATGCAATTGCTCCTGGCCCAATTCAGTCTAATATGATTCAAAACGTGGACTTTAATGTAGAAGCCTTTCCACTTGGGAGAATCGGGATGCCAGAAGATGTTGCGGAAACTGTTTTATTCCTTGCCTCACAAGGTTCCAACTTTATTACCGGACAAATTATCGGTGTGAATGGCGGGTTAGTCATTTAATTAATTGAAATTGAAAGCACTTGCAAGACGGGATTTCATAAAAAGTTAAATTTGTATATCTGCTAAAACACATAGAAATGAAAAGGGTAAATGAAAGGGGGAGAAGTTCAAGTGAGCGAATGGAAGGTTGTTGGGTTTATTCATAGTGGAATTACTGTTAAGGATCTCCAAAAATCTTTGAAATTTTATACGGGATTACTTGATTTTAAAGTTATTAAAAACCAGACGAATGATTCAGATTATATTCATGAAATTGTCCGAATCCCTGGGCTTGAAAAAATAGAAATAGCATTTGTGGAAGCGCCGGACGGCACTGTGATTGAACTCCTTGAATATATCGGGGTCGATACCTATCCAGGGGAAGCGAGATCGTGTGACCACGGAACAGGGCATATTTGCTTGCAAGTAACCAACTTAGGTGCCATGTTCAATGAATTGTCTGAAAAGGGAGTTCAATTTAAGTCTGAAAAAGTAGTAACGATTACGGCCGGAAATCATAAAGGAGCTAAAGCAGTATATATGAAAGATCCAGATGGTTATCTAATCGAATTGATGGAAAAATAATAAAATTACGAGGTGAAATCATGAATGATTTACGTTCGAAAAAAGCAATCGTGACAGGTGCTACACAAGGGCTTGGTTTTGCAATGGCAGAAGCACTTTGTGAAGAAGGGGTGACAGTTTGTATTCTAGACATTTCTCCTAAACTACCTGAGGTCATCGAATCATTTAAGGAAAAAGGGTATGACGTTCATGGTGTACAAGCTGATTTGTCACAAGTAGAAAAAATTACGAATTACTTTGGTGCAGCATTAGAAAAATTAGATGGAGACATCGACATTTTAGTCAATAATGCTGGAATTCATAAGCCACTGCCAGCTGAAGAATTATCACTTTCTGACTTTAAACGGGTTTTAGATGTGAATGTTGTAGCGGTTTTTGAACTAGCACGACTCGCTGCAGCAAAGATGAAACAGAACCAAAAAGGAAAAATTATTAATATCGCATCTGTATTAGCGGTACAAGGTGGTTTCAATGCAACTGCTTATTCTGCAAGTAAAGGGGCAGTTGCACAACTTACAAAGTCATTATCTAATGAATGGGCAAAAGACGGTATTAATGTAAATGCGATTGCACCGGGTTATTACAATACCGAATTAAACACACATATTTTAACGGATGAAGCGCGTTATCAAGATTTGATTAGCCGTGTACCGGCAGGACGTTTTGGGGAACCAAAGGAAATCGGTGGCATGATTAAATTTTTAGCTTCTGACCTTTCTGATTTTGTATCAGGTGCACTGTTACCAGTAGATGGTGGATTTTTAGGAAGATAACTAGCTTATTTTATGGAAGGGAGTGAATACGTTGCCATACATTCAACTCAAATTAATTGAGGGAAGAGATATTGAAACTAAAAATAAACTGGTTTCCAATATAACCGAAGCTGTTTGTGATTCACTGAATGTTTCGAAAAACGATGTGAGAATTGAGCTCATCGAACTAAAGAAAGATCTATTTAGCATTGGTGGAGAACTGATTGCTAAAAAAAACAAATAAGTTAATAAAGGAGGGGGAGTATGGATTTAGGATTAAAAGATAAACATATTTTGATCACTGGTGGCTCTAGAGGGATTGGGAAGGCAATTGCAAAACAATTTGTCGATGAAGGTGCGAAAGTTTCCATTGTTGGACGAACACTAGCTATGTTAGAAGATGTAAAGCAAGAGCTAGGAGATATTGATATTTATCAAGCAGACGTTACGAATAAACAAGATCGTGAAAACCTGATGGAGCAATTTTTAAGGGATAATGAATCGATCGATGTTTTAGTAAATAATGCAGGTGGAAGCAGTGGAAGTACTGTCTTAAATACTGAGTTAGAAGCCTTTTATGAATCATTTGAATACAATTACTTTTCAGCAGTCCATCTTTGTCAGCTAGCAGTGAGTGAAATGGTAAAACAAGGCTCTGGAAATATCGTCAATATAGCTTCTATTTATGGAAGAGAAAGTGGCGGGCTCGTCACATACAACAATGCTAAAGCTGCACTCATAAGTTTTACAAAGTCATTAGCAAATGAAGTGGTGAAAAAAGGGGTTAATGTTAATAGCATTGCACCTGGAAGTGTCTATCATGAAGCCGGGGTTTGGCATAGGCGAATGAACGAAAATCCAGAAATGATAAATAAATTTATAGAAAATGAAATTCCAGCTGGTCGATTTGGAACACCAGAGGAAATAGCTCAAGCGGTCGTTTTTCTTGCTTCAGACAAAGCATCTTGGATCGCTGGGGCATGTGTCACGGTTGATGGGGCGCAGTCACGAAGCAATATTTAAAATATTCATACTTTAACAGACAACGAGGAGGAAACAAAATGAATAAAGGATTAAAGCGTATGGGGATCACCCTGCTATTTATTATGTCGTTAGCAATTTTTGCAGCATGTGGAGGAAATGAAGAAGGAAATGGAAAAGGTGATGAAGGAGAAGCATCATCGAAAAACGGAGAAACAATAACAATTAGAATGGCAAATCAAGTAGATGAAAAGAATTTTCTTAATCAAGGATATGTAAAGTTTAAAGAAATCATTGAAGAGAAAAGTGATGGACAATTTCAAGTTGAAATTTATAACGGTGGAACACTCGTAACTTCAGATGAAGAAATTGTAGAATCTTTAAAAAGTGGATCTATTGAATTGTCAACTTCTTCTGCTTATGGTACTGCAAATACTACAGGTGTAGATGCACTTAAATTATTTGATATGCCAATGCTTTTTGATAGCCGTGAAGATGCTTATGAATTATTAGATGGTGAATATGGTGAAGGCATTAAAGAACAAATCGAAGAAAAAGCAAATGTACAAGTGTTAGGATTTATTGACTTAGGATTCTACGGAATTTTGAATAATGATAGATCAATAGAAAAGCCGGAGGATTTAAAAGGACTTAAAATTAGAACTTCCGCTGCAGATTTACATTTAGATACAATGTCAGCAATGGGAGGTAACCCAACACCTATGGCTTATAGTGAAGTATTTACAGGACTTCAGCAAGGTACAATCGATGGAGTTTCTACAACGACACCATTAATTTATGGCGACCGTTTCTTTGAAGTAAGTAAAAACATGACAGTAACAAATCAAGTTTTCTTGCCGCATGTTATGATGGTCAACAACGATTTTTACAATGGACTTTCTGATGAATTAAAAACAATCTTAGAAGAATCCGTTAATGAATATGTTACGTATGCAAGAGAATTAGCAGTAAATGCCGAAGAGGAAGCTGTACAAGGTATGAAAGACGAAGGAGTTAATGTTGTAGAACTAACTGATGAACAACGTCAAGCTTTCAAAAAGGCAGTAGAGCCAGTAATTGAAAAACATATCGATACTGTTGGTAAAGAAAACTATGAAAAAGCGATCGAACAATTAGAAAACTAAACTTTTCAATTCAAATAGTATTAATTGTCTAGATCCCGTTCTAGGCAATTAATACTTACATTTAAAAAAGGAGGGGTAACCGTGAGCGATAAAAAAAGAAGACCAATTGAAGGCTATATGTGTTTTGGATTATTACTGACGATGACTTTTGTTATGTTTATCGGAGTCATATTCCGTTATGTTTTTAATGCATCCCTTTCCTGGTCAGAAGAGTTATCGAGATATTTATTTATTTGGTTCATTTTTATCAGCACAAGCTATGCAGTTACGGAAAGAGCGCATATAAGAGTGGAGGCATTGAACGGACTCGTACCTAAAAAAATACGCCCTTATATAAATATTATTGGAAGAATTATTTGGTTTGCTTTCTCTCTTTTCGTTACGTACTTGGGAGTCACATATGCATTGAGTATGACAACATCTGTATCAGCGGCGATGAAATTACCTATGTCGCTCGTTTATTTTGGAATACCTTTAGGATATTTTCTCATGTCACTACGCCTATTCTTTCAAATTATAGAATCGATCAAAAACCCAGAAATTGAGATTCAAGAAATTCATGATGATTTGGTAAAGGAGGAGTAATTAAACCATGACAATGACATTACTACTTATATTTGGTGTATTTTTAATTACCCTCTTTTTGAATATACCGATTGCAATGGGGCTAGGAATTGCTGGATTAACAGTAGTTTTAGTTGAAGATGCCGTTCCTCTATCCTTTCTTATTCAGACGACATTTGGATCTAGTGATTCATTTCCACTTTTAGCTATTCCCTTCTTTATTTTAGCAGGTGAAATAATGAGTACAGGTGGAATTGCAAGACGTCTTATCGACTTTGTACAAAACATTGTCGGATCGATTACAGGCAGTCTAGGTTTAATCACGATTATAGCGAGTTTGATATTCGCGGCAATTTCAGGTTCTGGTGCAGCAACGGTTGCAAGTATTGGTGCAATCACCATACCTTATATGCTTAAAAATGGATATAGTAAACCATATGCAGCTTCGATTGCTGCAAGTGCAGGTACTTTAGGGCCAATCATCCCGCCAAGTATTACCTTTATCTTATATGGAGTAATGGCGAGTGTGTCTATTGGAGATATGTTTATTGCTGGTCTTATACCAGGGCTCTTAATGGCAACTGCACTAGTGGTGATTAATTATATCATTTCTAAAAAAGAAGGTTTCGGTGGAGCGAAAAACGTTGGAGAGAAAATAAGTTTTTGGAAATCCTTAAATGAGGCAAAATGGGCACTTCTTGCACCGGTTATTATTTTAGGTGGTATTTACGGTGGGATTGTAACGCCAACTGAAGCAGCAGTAATTGCGGTAGTGTACAGTTTAATTGTAAGTGTATTTATTTATAAAGAATTTAAATTAAACCAATTGCTTGATGTGTTTTTACGGGCAACAACTGTATCTGGTACGATTATGATTTTCGTAAGCACCGCATCGTTTTTTGGAAAAGTATTGGCTTTAAAACAAATTCCACAATATATTGCTGGAGTAATTGCTGATTTTACGACGAATCCAATTATCATTTTATTATTAATCAACATATTCTTGCTCATTGTTGGGGCATTTATGGAAACAGTAGCAGCTATTTTATTATTTGTTCCATTATTACTTCCGATTGTTTTACCTTTAGGAATTGATCCTATTCATTTTGGAATCATCGTCTGCTTGAACTTAGCTTTAGGATTAATTACTCCGCCACTTGGATTGAATATCTTTATAGCATCTAATATTGCACGAATAAGGTTCGAGCAATCGCTCAAATATTTTATTCCTATATTCACTACATTACTAATCGTGCTACTAATCGTCACATTTATACCGCAAGTAAGTTTGTTTTTGCCTAATCTATTGTCGAAATAAAGAAGTAGCCCCAAGGGAGGAATATCATCATGATTATTGGACACTGGCATACAGCTTTCACCGTAAGTGATATAAACCGAACAGTAAAGTTTTATACGGAACTATTAAACTTTGAAGTAGTGCATTCCCAACGACAAAATAATGAATATACAAGAAAATTCGTCGGGTACGAGGATGCTGATTTAGAAGCAGTCATGCTCAAAATCTCAGGACACGATGCCGGAAGATCTGGGCATGTGTTGGAATTAAATCAATATTACGCACCAAAAGGTGAAAAATTAGATGTAAAAACATGTAATGTAGGTGCTGCACATTTAGCATTACTAGTCGATGATATTTTTGAAACATATGAATTTTTAATTTCTAATGGTGTGGAATTTAAATCACCACCTGTCTCGATTCAGGCAGGAAGAAATCAAGGTGGGTATACATGCTATTTTCTTGACCCAGATGGGATCACTTTAGAAATCGTACAACCTCCTAACAAAGAATTAGGGAAATAGATTTGAATAAAATAGCGCATCACGCTTAATTAAAAATGTGCACTTTAATTTAGGTTAGGTGCGCATCTTTGCGGTCATTTACAGAACATATTTTGTGGAAACACCATTGCAAAATGATTAGGAAGTAAAAGTTATAGTGACATAACTGCTTATTTAAGAAAGGTTTAACTTGTAAATGTTTTTTAAAAGTTAATTATAGGAGGTTTTATCATGGCAAATTATACATCTGAACAAAAAATAAACATGTTATATGACATGATGTTAATTCGTGGATTTGAAGAAACTGTTGAAAAGCTATTCCAAGACGGAAAAATTCATGGCACGATGCATTTATGTATTGGACAAGAAGCAACAGCAGTGGGGGCTTGTGCTGCATTAACCCGAGAAGATAAAATTACGAGTAACCACCGTGGGCATGGCCATAGTATTGCCAAAGGTACAGAAGTAAAAGGAATGATGGCGGAACTATTAGGAAAAGAAACTGGTTACTGTAAAGGAAAAGGCGGATCCATGCATATTGCTGATCTGAATGTCGGTAACTTAGGAGCGAATGGGATTGTTGCTGCGGGACTTCCGCTCGGAACAGGAGCTGCTCTTGCATCAAAAATGAAAAATGAAGGCTATGTTGTTCTCTGCTTTTTCGGAGATGGTTCAACGAATGAAGGAGCATTTCATGAAGCATTAAACTTAGCATCTGTATGGGATCTTCCAATGGTCTTTTTCTGTGAAAACAATTTATATGGTATGTCCGGTTCAATCAAAGAAATGGTCAATGTGGAACATATTTCAGAAAGAGCCAAAGCGTACGGGATTCCAGGGGTTACAATCAATGGAAATGATGTGCTTGAAGTGGCAAAAACGACAGAAGAAGCGGTAGCACGAGCACGAAAAGGAGAAGGTCCGACATTAATTGAAGCAGAAACGTATCGCTGGCGCGGTCATTCTCGAAGTGATGCACGGAAATATCGTTCGAGAGACGAAGAAAAAGATTGGAGAAAAAATCGTGATCCAATTGCACGATTCAAACTACAGTTAATCGAAGAGAATGTGTTAACAGAAGAAAAATTTGCTGAACTTGAAGAACGTATGGAAAAAGACTTAGCGGAAGCTGTTCAATTTGCTGAAGAAAGTCCTGAACCGAGTTTAGATACATTAACGGCAGACATTTATGCATAAGGAAAGGGGAGAATGATGGTGAGAGAAATAACATATGCAGATGCAATTAGAGAAGCGATGAGTCAACGAATGCGTGCAGATGACGACGTATTTATTTTAGGAGAAGATATTGGGATTTATGGTGGTGCTTTTGGTGTGACGAACGGGATGATCGAGGAATTTGGTCCAGAACGTGTCCGAATTACACCAATTTCAGAGGCGGCCATCAGTGGATGTGCGGTGGGTGCAGCAATGATGGGGATGCGCCCGATTTTAGAAATTCAGTTTTCTGATTTTGTCATGATCGCAATGGATAATATCGTAAACCAAGCAGCTAAAATGCGTTATATGTTTGGCGGGAAAGCTCAAGTTCCGACAGTCATTCGCTTGCCAGGAGGTTCTGGTGCAGGTTTTGCCGCACAACACTCGCAAAGCTTAGAGGCATGGATGGCCCATGTACCTGGTTTAATTGTGGTACAACCTTCCAACGCTTATGATGCAAAAGGATTAATGAAAACAGCGATTAATAACAATAATCCTGTTTTATTTTACGAACATAAATTACTTTACAATTCAAAAGGCGATGTACCAGAAGAGGAATATGAAATTCCATTAGGTGTTGCAGAAGTAAAACGAGAAGGTACAGATTTAACTGTTGTCGCAACTGGCGTGATGGTTCATCGGACGTTAGAAGCAGCGAAAGAGTTGGAGAAAGAAGGAATTAGTATTGAGGTCATTGACCCACGGACATTAGTGCCTTTAGATACAGAAACAATTATCGAATCAATTAAGAAAACAAATCGAGCATTAGTTGTCTATGAAGCAGTTGAACGTGGTGGGTATGGAGCAGAAATTGCAAGTATGATCGGTGAAAGTGACGCGTTTGACTTTTTAGATGCACCTGTTAGCCGTCTTGGTGGTGTTGCAACACCAATTCCTTATAATCCGAAATTGGAAAAGGCCGCCGTTCCACAAGTGGAAAATATTATTGCAAAAGTTAAATCAGTGATGAATAAGTAAGGAGGTGTCAACATGGCAGAAAAAGTAGTGATGCCAAAGCTAGGCGCAACGATGGAAGAGGGGACGATCGACTCTTGGTTAGTTGATGTCGGTGAAGAAATCGAAGAAGGCGATCCGATTGTGGAAATCCAAACGGACAAAATTACGATGGAAGTGGAAGCAGAAGCAGACGGTGTTTTACTTAAAAAATTGTATGAGGCAGGGGATACGATCCCTGTCCAACAGGTGATTGCTTATATCGGTGAAGCCGGGGAAAATGTGGATGATTTAGTAGATGATGCCTCTTCCGTAGACAAAACGGAAGCAGTGACGCCAGATGCTAAAGTAGACACACCGGCCGAAGTGACAGCAACCGGCGCGGGAGATAGTGACACGACCGAGATCAGACGTACACCGATTGCGCGCCGATTAGCTGCAGAAAATAATATTGATTTGCGTGAGATCACAGGATCAGGCCCACTTGGGAGAATTCAAAAAGTGGATGTGGAAAATGCGATTGCACAGAATAAGCAAAAAATTACGCCGCTTGCAAAGAAAATGGCTGTAGATCAACAAGTGGATACAACATCCATTACCGGTTCAGGCGCATATGGAAAAATAGTCAAAGACGATATTATTGCAGCGAATCGTCCGAAAGAAGTAGCTGCCGCTGATGAAAGAGTTGCCTTTAAAGGAATACGGAAAGTGATTGCTGATCGTATTTCCGATAGTTATTATTCAGCACCACATGTGACGCTTCATTCTGAAATAGATATGACTGAATGTGTCAAACTTCGGAAACAGTTGCTTCCTATTATTGAAGAAGCGGAAGGAGTTCGCGTATCCTATAACGAAATTATAGTAAAGGCAACTGCATTTTCACTAAGACAAAATCCGAACATCAATATTTCTTTGGAAAATGAGAAAGAAATCGTCTATCATTCAGACATTCATATTGGTTTTGCAGTAGCTGTACCAGACGGTCTAGTCGTTCCAGTTCTACGCAATGTCGACCAGAAGGGACTAGGAATATTAACGAAAGAAGCAAAAACAATTGCTAAAAAAGCTCGTGATGGAATGTTGACACCAGATGAAATGCAAGGCAGCACCTTTACGATTAGTAATTTAGGAATGTTTGCAGTAGATGGATTCACTCCGATTATTAATCAGCCAAATGCTGCTATTTTAGGTGTCGGTCGCATACAGGAAAAGCCAGTAATTATAAATGGTCAAGTTGAGGCCCGTTCGATGATGACACTCAGCTTATCATTTGACCACCGGATCATTGATGGTGCACCTGCTGCACAATTTTTAACGGATTTAAAAAATGTTCTGGAACAGCCATATAAATTAATGGTATAAGGAGTTAACGAAATGACTACGTATGATGTAATCGTTGTTGGTGGTGGACCTGGCGGCTATGTTGCTGCCATTCGCGCTGCCAAAGAAGGGAAAAAAACAGCCCTAGTCGAAGCGGATTTTCTTGGTGGAACTTGTCTAAACCGTGGCTGTATTCCATCTAAGACATTATTAAAACATGCAGAAATTATAGAACAGATAGAAAAAGCACAAAACTGGGGAATTGAAACAAGTTCTTTAGAATTTGATTTAGAAAAAATGCTGGCGAGAAAAGATAACGTCATTCAGACACTTCGAGGTGGGATTAAAGGTCTGCTTCAAGCTGGAAAAATTGATATATATGAAGGGTTTGGGAAAGTAATTCCTGGTAAACATGTCATCGTTGATGAGAAGACAGAGCTGACAGGAGAGAAAATTATCGTGGCAACTGGAAGCCGTCCCGCTGTCCCACCGATTTCCGGACTGGATAAGGTAGCTTATCATACAACAGATAAGATTTTTGATATTGACCATATACCAGAATCCCTTGTCATCGTTGGGGGCGGAGTAATTGGTGTTGAGTTCGCGAATATTTTTTCCAGCTTGCGAACAAACGTCACGATCATTGAATTAGGTGAACGTGTTATCCCGACAGAAGATGAAGCAGCGTCTAAAGCATTACTTAAAAGTTTGAAACAAAAAGGTGTTAATGTATTACTGAAACATCAAGTGAAAGCAGTGCACGAAGGGGAAAATACGAAAGAGGTTCACGTCACCGACAAAAATGGCAAAGAAGTAGTGGTGAAAGCCGAGGATCTGTTAATTGCAGTAGGTCGTACTCCGAATACGGATGCTGTAGCAGAACTTAATTTGGCAATGAACGGACGTTTCATTCAAGTAAATGAATATTTAGAAACGAGTGAAACGGGAATTTTTGCAGTCGGAGATGTCATTGGAAATCTACAACTTGCTCATGTTGCAAGTAGTGAAGGTTTAACTGCAGTGGCAAACCTTGAAACACCGACCGTCAAAATGAATTATGCGGTCATGCCGCGCTGCATTTATACGACCCCGCAAATCGCAAGTGTAGGAATGACCGAAACAGAATTAAAGGAAAAGGGAATCTCTTATCGTGTTCATACATTTAACTTCGGAGGAAATGGAATGGCACTTGCCACCGGTGAAACAGACGGTTTTTCAAAAGTGTTGCTAGATGAAAAATATGGCGAAATACTCGGTGTTGTCATGGTCGGTGCTCATGTCACGGAGATGATTAGCCAATCCTCTGCCTTTATGTATCTGGAAGGCACAGTCGATGAACTGGCAAACATGGTACAGCCTCATCCTTCTTTATCGGAAGCATTAATGGAATCAGCTAATGCCTTAATTGGAAAAGGAATTCATACGGTGTAATACATCGAATAGATGGTGCGATTTTCACTCTATTCCGCTTCTAGGAAGGAAGAGTTCAAAATATAGTAAAGTGAAAGGGAGGAAGAGAACATGTCAGTATTAAAAAGTAATCCATTAATCGACGTAGAAAATGTCGGTCTGTTTATTAATGGAGAGTGGGTCACTTCAGTTGAAGGAGGCCAATTCGATATTTACAGTCCGTCTACAAAAGAATTGGTAGCTCATGTACCTAAAGGAGGAGCGCTGGAAACGAAGCAAGCAATTGATGCAGCAAATGAAGCGTTCCCTAAATGGTCTAAATTAACAGCAGAAAAAAGAGCTTGCTACATGTTAAAGTTAAGAGATTTAATGCTGGATCATACCGAAGAACTCGCAATGATCATGAGTGCAGAAATGGGAAAAGCTTTTAATGAAGCAAAAGGTGAAGTCACTTATGCGGCCAGCTATCTTACATGGTTTGCTGAAGAGGGCCGCCGTATTTACGGTGAAACCATTCCCGCCTCTGCAGAAAACAAGCGATTATTCGTGATCAAGCAACCGATTGGTGTAGTGGCAGCAATCACGCCTTGGAATTTTCCATTAGCGATGATGACAAGAAAGTTAGGCCCAGCGATGGCAGCCGGATGTACAGGCGTAGTGAAACCTGCTAGCCAGACACCATTAACTGCACTTGCATTTGCAAAGTTAGCTGAAATGGCAGACCTTCCAAAAGGAGTAATTAATATTGTAGCTGGTTCGACCAAATCGATTTCAGACGAAATTTTTAACAATCCGATCGTAAAGAAAGTTTCCTTTACAGGTTCGACGGATGTAGGAAAAGACCTTGTTGTCCAATCAGCGAAGCAATTGAAAAAATTATCTTTAGAACTTGGCGGTCATGCCCCATTTATCGTTTTTGAAGATGGAGATCTTGAGCAAGCAGCTGAAGGAGCGGTTGCAAGTAAATTTAGAAATGCCGGACAGACTTGTGTTTGTGCAAACAGAATTTACGTTCACAAAAACGTAAAAGACGACTTCGCAAGATTATTTGTAGAAAAAGTGCAACAATTAAAAGTCGGTAACAGCTTAAGCGAAGGCGTCGATATTGGTCCATTAGTAAGTGGCTCTAGTCTCGATAAAGTAAAAGAACATGTAGAAGATGCAGTTTCTAAAGGAGCAAAAGTTCTCTGTGGCGGTGCCGAGGTCTCGGAAGAATCTGGTTATTTCTATGAACCTACTATTCTTGATGACGTGACAGAAGACATGCAAATTATGAAGGAAGAAACGTTCGGTCCTGTGGCTCCAATCACTATTTTTGAAAGCGACGAAGAAGTAATTAACGCAGCGAACGATACAGAATATGGGCTTGCAGCTTATCTATATACAAAAGATATTTCAAGAGCAGTTCGTGTATCTGAAGCATTAAACTTTGGAATTATCGGCTTAAATGACGCCATGCCAGGAGTTGCCCAAGCCCCATTCGGCGGCATGAAAGAGAGTGGCTACGGACGCGAAGGCGGGCACCAAGGAATAAGAGATTACTTAGAAGAAAAATATATTTCATTAGGAATCTAGTAGGGAAGAAGTTAGGTGAATCACCTAACTTC